>JAYWBY010000570.1:0-10045 GCA_043781115.1 Pseudomonadota bacterium | reverse complement strand
GTCGTCCAGCGCCTTTGACAAAATCGCCAGGTCTTGCCACGCGGCGCGTTGCTCGGGCGTCAGATCCTTCAGCCACTTGGCCACTTTCCCGGAATGGCGACGGAGATCTTGGCGGCTAGCTAGGCGGGGGATCAATTCGATCACCAAGCCGTGGAGGCGCGAAAGCTTCCAGCCCCATGCGTTGACCCCCAGGCGCTCCGCGAGGCGGCCGACCAAAACGCTCCAAGGGTTGGCTGGGAGTACTTGGACGAAGGCGGGCAGGCTCGACCCTTGCGCCGCTTCCGAGCTGAACCGGTAGCGTTTCCGACTAGGCTTCAACCAAGGCACGGCCTGCAGTGCGTGATCGACTTGAGCCTCGACGCTGTCGGCCGGTGGCGCGCTAACGCGGACCGTGCTGACGCCAGGATCGAGAATCGCCAAGAGCTCCGGTAGCGCTTGGCCGACGTGCAGGCAAGCATAGGCGAGCCGCGCCGCCTTCGGACCGAGGCCGCGGAGGCAGCGTTCGATCATGGCTTTGTCGGGCGTTTGAAAAACGTAGCGAGCCCGCTTTTCCCCCGAGATTTCCCAGGCGTGGCGCACCGGCGCCGCCAATGCCTGTCGCGCGTTGGCGACGGAGGCCACGCGCCAGGCCAAATCGGAATCCTTGCGCTCGCTGGCCAGCACCCAAAGGCGGTCCAAATCCGCGTTGGTCAAGTGCGAGCCTTCGGCGCGTTTCAAGATGAGCCGGCTGGCCAGCGACCAGGCGCCTTTGGCGTCAGCCAACTTTTCTAGCGCGTGCAGGACGACGACGGGAGGAGCCGGCTCCTTGTCGGCGTGCGCGAGATAATCGTCGATGTCGGCGACCGCCACGACATCGGCGTCGACGGCGACGCGCAGCTGCTCGAGCATTCGCGCGCGGTCGCCTTCGAGCAGGTAATGGTTCTTGCTGACCCAGGCGAAGGCTGCCTTGTGCAGCTCTTTCCAATTAAACGGCAGCGCCGCCCGCCAGTCCTTCCGCGCCGACAGCACCAGTTCGCGGGCTTCCCAAAGATAGACCTCAGCCGTGCCGCCGCAGTTTACGTAGTGATGCAGCAGGGCCACGGCGCGCCAATAGCGATCGCGCGGTGTCTCGGCGTGCATGGCCAAAGGCCCCTGCCACAAGGCGGCGTCGAGCAGCGGTCCGTGAAAGCGCAAGGCATTGCCGCGATAGAGTTCGAAAAGGTTCGGCAGAAGACTGTCCAAGTCGCGGTTGGCGACCAAGAGTTCGGACAAGGTCGCCCACAGGTCGGCTTCGTCGCCGAGCCACTCCAGCGGATTCTTTAGCAGCTCGTTCAATGCCGGGCGGTTCTTGTCGCGAAATCCGCCTAAGCCGCGGGTCGCCGAGAAGAACTGGTTGAAGAGGGACAAGCGTTCGTGCGGGCCTTGCTGCGCTAGCAAGAGCTCGACGTAGTGGCTCCGGCCGTGTTTGTTGCGTTCGACCGTTGCGCTCAGGAGGAGCCCCAAGGCCTCTTCGTGCTCGACCGCTTCCGGACCGATCTGCTCGAGCACTTCGCGCGCATCGCCGTCATACCCGAGCTCCACCGCCATCTTGCCGAGCATCAGCAAAAAGGCGGAGGTCGTCAGGCCGACGTGGGCTCCCAAGTCCTGCACCGCGTCGAGCATCTCGCGCCTATAGCGGCGGAAATAGATATAAGGCGTCGCGTGGTCCTTCGAGCCGCGCATGCTGTGAAAGACGAACAAGCGCTCGATGGGTTGCAAATAGTCTTCGTCCCGGTCGCGAAAAACCAGCGTCGCCAGCGTGTCGGCCGAACCCGCGCGCCAAAGCCGCGCGACCATGTGGGCGCGTACCGCGGCGTGGACCAACGGATAGAAATTCTTAGCCTGGTTCTTAAAGCGAACGATCAGGCTTTCGAGTTGCTCGTCAGTGCCGCGGAGAAAAGCCAACTCGATGATGCGCGCCGCCGTGTCGGCGTCCCCGCGCAGCGCGAAGAGTTCGAGGGCCGGGACTTCCATGAGGTCGAAGCTCTGGTCGGCTTCGACGAGTTGGCGGAGCTTCATCTCGAGCTGCTCGCCGCTGCGGAGAGCCGGCGGCGGCAGTCCGGCGCGCGCGAGCGGCAGACGCGCTTTGACGACCGGCTTTGCCGTCTCGGCGAGGTGCGGCACGGGCTCCGCTTCGGGCGCCGATGCAAGCTCCGCGAGGAGCGCGGCCTTGATCGTGGCGCGCGTCACCTCCGACAACTCTTGGTCTCGGGACATGCGCATCAGACGAGCGAGTTGCTCGGCGCCGTCTTTACCGGACCCTAAGTCCTTGGAGTTGCCCATCGAAGGCCTTTCGAAGTTGCGAGATGTCTTGGGTGATTCTCTTCATTTTAGCATGAGCGAAGCCGCAAGGGACGACGGCGGCTCCGCCGCCTTTTGCTCTTCGACCAAAACTGCTAAAATCTCCTTAAACGACAAGGAGTCCGCCGATGTTCCGAAGGGCCCTAGGCTACTTTGCCCTGCTGCTTCTTCTTTGCGTCGCGGCATTCTCGGCCTGGATCTACTACGGCACCTTCGGACCGGGCGGACGCATCGACCCCCGGTTCGTCGCCCTCCTGAAGTTCACGACCTATGAAGGGCGACGCCACCCGCCCGGTCGGGTGACCCCAGAGGGGCGGGCCCACCTCGACCATTTGGTCAGCATCTTTTCCACGGTCCCGCGGCCGCTCTTCGGCATCGAAACAAAAGACGTGACCATCGTCGCCCCCGGCGGCGACGTGCCGCTCAGGATTTACGATCCAGTGACCGAGCCTGGCGACAAGAGAACGCTGCTCGTCTATCTCCACGGCGGCGGCTTCACCGTCGGCAGCATTGCGACGCACGACAACGTTTGCCGGCTCTTGGCCAACCGCACCGGCGCGGTCGTGTTGTCGGTCGGCTATCATTTGGCGCCGGAGTTCCCGTATCCGCACGGTCTGGGCGACGGCATGCTCGCGCTGAAGTGGGCCGTAGAGCACGCCGCCGAACTCAGGGGCAACGCGGCGAAACTCGTCGTCGCGGGCGACAGCGCCGGAGGCAACCTGGCGGCAGCACTGGCGCTCAAAGCTCGCGACACCGGCGGCCCAAAGCTCGCCTACCAAATCCTAATCTACCCGGTACTGAACCTCGACACCTTCGACAGCGATTCGATCAAGGCGCTCGGCGACGGGCATTACTTCGTCTCGGTCGACAGCCTTACCGCCATGCGGAACGACTATCTCCCGGCCAACCAAGACCGGAAGGACCCCTACGTCTCGCCGCTCTTGGCGCCGAACTTGACCGGATTGCCGCCGGCCCTGATTCTCACTGCGGAATTCGACCCACTGCGCTCGGAAGGAGAAGCTTACGCCGAACGTTTGAATCTCCAGGGCGTCAGCGCACGAGCGCACCGCTTCCCAGCCGTCGGTCATGGATTCTTCTCCATGACCGCCATCTTCGGGCAAGCCGACCAAGCCCTCGATGAGACCCGGGCCGTCTTGCGTAGCAATTTCTAGTGGGGCCAGGCTCCCTACGGTTGGCCTGACCCCTCAGTGTCGGTGGTATTGCTTCGGATCGATGCCGTACTTTTCGAGCTTCCTGAGCAAAGTGACTTTCGTCATTTGCGTATGCTCGGCCGTCTGGTTGACGCGGCCGTCGAAGGCTTTCAAGGCGCGGATCAAGAATTCGCGCTCGAAGCGCTCCTTGAGCTGCGGGTAGTTGAGCTCCGAGATGTTGCTTAGCATGTTGCCGTCTTGGGCTCCGACTTCACCGGGCATCGGCGCGCCGCCAGCGGCGTTCTTCGGTCCACCGACCATCGCTTGGATGTGCTCGGGCAAAGACTCGAGGCGAATCTGGTCGTTGCTCTCGACGATGAACGCATGCTCGATGACGTTCTCGAGCTCGCGGATGTTGCCCGGCCAGTTGTAGAGACGGAGGCCACCCAAGGCGCGTTTCTCGAAGCCTTTGATCGTCCGATGATGGAGTTTGTTGAACTTCGCCACCATGAAATCGGCGAGCGGCGAGATGTCCTCGCGGCGGTCGCGGAGCGGCGGCAGCGTGATGGGCATGACGTTCAACCGGTAGAAGAGATCGGAACGGAACGAGCCGGAGTCGATCATCTTCTCCAAAGGACGGTTGGTCGCGGCGATGACACGTACATCGGCCTTGATCTCTTGGTTGGACCCGACGGGCGTGAACAGGCGCTCTTGCAGGACGCGCAGGAGCTTCACTTGCATTTGTGGGCTGATGTCGCCGATCTCGTCGAGGAAGATCGTGCCAGCCTCGGCGAATTGGAATTTGCCGATCTTGCGGCGGTCGGCGCCGGTGAAGGCACCTTTCTCGTGGCCGAACAGTTCGCTCTCGATCAGGTTCTCCGGGATTGCGGCGCAGTTGACGGCGACGAACGGACCCTTCATGCGATGCGAGTTGAAGTGGATGGCGCGTGCGACGAGCTCCTTGCCGGTGCCGCTCTCACCGCGGATCATGACCGAAGTCTCGACCTTGGCCAGGCGGTGGATGATTTCGAAGACGCGTTGGATCTGCGACGAGCTGCCGATGATCTTGCGGCCTTGGTCGAACTCGAGCGTCGGCGCCGAAAAGCTCACCTGTTCGACGAGCGCGGACGCTTCACGAGCGGAGTCGATGACTTGCAAGATGCGCGCGCCGTCGACGGGCTTCTCGAGATAATCGAAGGCGCCATGCTTGATGGCCACGATCGCGTCTTGGACGTTCGTGTAAGCGGTCATCATCAGGCAGAACGTCGTAGGGCTGAGTTCTTTGATTTTAGCCAGCGCGTCGAGGCCCGACATTTTCGGCATGTTGACGTCGAGCAAGACGGCGTCATACGGGCCAGACGTCTCGACCTTGGCCACGGCGGCCTCGCCGTCCTCGGCTTCGTCGACTTGGTAGTCACGGCTCTCGAGCGTAGAACGAACCGTCAGACGCAGCGTCGCGTCGTCGTCCACCACCAGAACGCGCATGTGGCCCCCCGTAAAAGTCCCAAAGATTTTCGATCTCGGCGGCTTATCTCCGCCCTTTGGATTGGTAACCGTGCAGACGTTGCTTATCGTGAACTTGTAACAATGTCAATAAATTTTGTTAACTTTTTCAAAAGAATCCTTATGAATTGATATACAATTTCAATAAAAAGACCAGCAAATCCCATAGTTGGCCAGCCGGTCAAAAACCGCTATAACGGCACCCTTACAACGCGACATCCGCGCGAGTTTTAGCTCATGATCGAGTATCCGAACATCAATCCCGTCGCTCTCCTCGTCGGAGATCACGAGATCCGTTGGTACTCATTGGCCTATATGGCTGGGCTGCTGTTTGTCCGGTGGTCCTTGCGCGACGCCGTCCGCCGCGGACGCCTGGCCGGCGAGATGCGGAATATCGACGCCTATCTACTGATTTGCGTCCTGTCGATGTACCTCTGGGGCCGCGTCGTCCATGCGCTTCTCTACGACTCGACGTTCGCCTTCGCCCACCCCTTCGAAGTGCTGGCCCCGGGCGGCGGCGGGCTCGCCTTTCACGGCGCCTTGATCGGCATCGGGTTGGCTTCCTGGGCAGTCGCCAAAGCATGGGGCGTCACATTCCTTGGCCTCACGGACGAACTGGTCGTGGCCGTGCCTTTCGCCATCGGCCTCGGCCGTCTCGGCAATTTCGCCAATCAGGAGCTCTGGGGTCGGATCACCGACGTCCCCTGGGGCATGGTCTTTCCCCTGGCGGGAGCGGAATCCCGCCACCCGTCCCAACTCTACGAATCCTTGCTCGAAGGTTGGCTCCTGCTAGTCGTCATGCGAGGAACCCTTCATCGCCCCATGGTCCCGGGACGACGTACGGCGCTCTTTCTCGCCCTTTACGCCGTCGCGCGCTTCGTTGGAGAAGCCTTCCGCCAGCCGGACGGCCAGGTGGGTTTACTCGCAGGATCTTTGAGCCTCGGGCAATGGCTCAGCGTCGCGACGCTGGCCGTAAGCGCCGCGATTTTTGCCTCGGCCAAACAGCCTACATGAAGCAGGTCGTCGGATCCGTGCAGTTTAAAATGAGTTCGCAGGTCGAAATGACGCCGTCGCCCGCCTTCGCCGAACCGGTGCCGACGGCCAAAGCCTGTTGCACGCAGGTCGGAAAGAGCGCGGCGCAGTTCGGCAAGGCCGCCGGACAACTCGGGATGGCGTCGCAACCTTTGTCGGTATTCGTCTTTAGGTTCTCGAGCGACGTTTCCAGCGTATTCATGGCCGCCGCAGTTTGATCAAGATCGAGGAACGGGCAGTTCGCCGCCGCTTGCAGCACCAAATTGAAGTTCGCCGACGCCGCAATCACTCCTGCCGCGGCGCTGTCTAGCAGCGAGATGTTGGGGCAGACAGTGCCGCCGCTCGACGCCGCGTCGCGAATCTGTGCCAAGGCCGAGGTCGTCGCCGCCATCGCCTCCGTCGCGTCCGCCAGCGTCGGCACGGCGAGAAATGCCGCGAACAGGCACCCGGTGTTTTGAATCTTCTTATCGTCCGGTTCCGGCGCGTTGCGGAGCGCCGTCAATGCGTCGATCAGGGCGTCGACTTTCGCTTGCCGGACTGCGCCGGTGCCGAGGACGTTGCTGGTGAGGGCGTTGATGACGTCGTCCAGACCGCCGCTACTCGAAGTCGACGAACTCGTATTGCTCGCCGTCGTCGTGGTCGTTGCCGTGCTGTTGGCAGTACCCCCGTTGCCCGCGAGGCTGGCGCCGGTAGACTTTGACTTGCTCGTGGCGTCGAGAATGTCGCTGATGATGCTCCAAACGTCGAGCTCCGCGACGCCCAACTTTGCCGCACTGTAGAGCAAGCGCGCCTCGTTCGAGTCCTCTTTTTCGCTGTCGATGATCGGCTCCACGACGTCGAGCGCCTTGGCGTATTTCTTCTTGTCGAGGAGCACGCGCACCTCCTCGAGCTTCGCCTTTTTGTCGTTCTTCAATGCCATCGGTTGCGCGACAGGCTGGAACAAATTGAAATCCGTGCCGTCGCCGCAGGACGAATAGGCCAAGGTGGCCAACGCCGCGGCGATCAATACGAAGGAGATTCCCCAGCGCTTACGGGATACGCCGTTGCCTTGCACCAGAAGCCTCCTTGCCGGTCAGCCCCGGCATCGCCCATTTATTCACAAGTTTCAGCCCGAAACACAGGCTGATCGCCAATGCGTCGGTGACGTCGTGCGGGAGACGGCCGCGGTCAAAGCCCATCAAGGCGGCGAGCGCGAGGCTGACGGCTTCCTTGTCGGCCCGCCCATTGCCGGTGATCGTCTTCTTGACCTCGGCGGGCGTGATTTCGTCGACTTTGACGCCGGCCCGGCCGCACGCGGCGATGAAGGCGCCGCGTACCTCGCCGAGCTTCAGCGCGGAGCTTGGGTTCTTGTCGACGAAGATGCGTTCGACGACGCAAACCTCGGGCTGGTGGCGTTCGAGCAACTCGTACATGGCTTCATGCAATAGCCCGATGCGCTCGGCGTGTGGCAGCTCGAGCGGGGCCTTCAGCGCCCCGGCTTCGATCACCTCGAAGTCGCGGGGACTGAGCGCCCGGCCGGACTTCGACCGAATGAAGGCGAAGCCCGCGACCCGCGAGCCCGGGTCCAAGCCGAGAATGATCCGAGGCAGTCTCGGCACTTCGAGCGAATTTGGGGGTGAAATCATCCCAGCTATTAAACCACAGATTCGGCGAGCCCGCCCCCGGGCTGAGACCCCTCGAGTTTGGTCTTTCCGCATTTTGGCATAGAATGAAATAGTAGCCTGATATTGAGATCTTGACCCACGGAGTCCCGCCATGCCGACCCAAGGCTCCTTCCCGTCCACTCGCCTCCGCCGCATGCGGAAGGACGAATTCTCGCGCCGCATGAAACGCGAGGTAGTAGTGACGACCAACGACTTGATCTACCCGTTGTTCGTGTTGGACCGCGCCACCGGCGACGAGCCTATTGCCTCCATGCCAGGCGTCAGCCGGCTCAGCTTCGACTCGCTCTACCGCACCGCCGAGGAAGCGCTAAGGCTCGGCATCCCCGCCCTCGCGCTTTTTCCCGTGATCGACGCCAAACTCAAGACGCTTGAAGCCGAGGAGGCTTTCAACCGCAAGGGTCTCGTGCCGCGCGTCGTCCAAGAGCTGAAGAAACGCTTTCCGAACCTCGGACTCATCACCGACATCGCGCTCGACCCTTACACGAGCCACGGCCAAGACGGCCTGATCGACGCGAACGGCTACGTGCTCAATGACGAAACGGTCGAAGTCCTGTGCCAACAAGCCGTCTGCCACGCCGAGGCCGGGGCCGACGTCGTGGCGCCAAGCGACATGATGGACGGGCGCATCGGCGCCATTCGACAACGCCTCGACGGCGCGCGGTTGATCCATACCCGAATCCTCGCTTACGCGGCCAAATACGCCTCGAGCTTTTACGGCCCGTTCCGTGACGCCGTCGGCTCGAAGGGCGCACTAGGCAAAGGCGACAAACGCACCTACCAAATGGACCCCGGCAACACCGACGAGGCGCTCCATGAAATCGCCCTCGACCTGAGCGAAGGCGCCGACATGATCATGGTCAAGCCTGGCATGCCGTACCTGGACATCGTTCGCCAGGCCAAGCAGACCTTCAAGGCGCCGACGTTCTGTTACCAAGTCAGCGGCGAGTACGCGATGCTGAAGGCCGCGTCGCAAAACGGCTGGCTCGACGAACGCGCCTGCGTGATGGAAGCCATGACTTGCATGAAACGCGCCGGCGCCGACGGCGTCCTGACATATTACGCGATGGATATCGCCCGCTGGCTGAAGGACGGCGGGTGAGCGACTCCGCGCAAGAACTGAGCATGCGGGAATTCATCGAATTCTTGCGCGACGTCTGCCGGCTCCTGATGGAGTGCGGCTGTTCCTCGAACCGCGTCGAACTGCTGACGGAAAAGCTCGGCGCGTCCTGGGGCTTTGAGGTGGACACCCTGGCGATTCCGACCGGGGTTTGGATCAGCGTTCGCCGCGGCCACACCAATCTCGTCGAACTGACGCGCGTCAGGAGCTGGTCGGTCGACTTGGACCGGCTGGCGCGCCTGAACGAACTGGTCGAGCTGATCCACGCCCGCCACATTTCGATCAGCGAGGCGTCGCGCCGGCTCGCCGAAGAGCACAAAGCCAAGCCGCCTTACGGCGTCCTTCCGACCCTGCTCGCCGGCGGCTTTTCCAGCCCTATCCTGGTCTATCATTACGGGGGCGCGCCGCTAGAAATGGCGCTCGCGCTACCCGTCGGCGTCATCGTCCAGTGGCTGGTGAAATACGTCTTCGTCGGCGAGAACCGCCGCTACCTCGGCGACTTTTTGTCCGCGGCTTTGGTCGCTGCCTACGCGCATCTTGCTCAAGTCTTTTTTCCAGCCGTGGACGTGCCCCGTCTAATCGTCGGCGGCATCGTCATCCTCGTGCCCGGCCTCGTGCTCGTCAACGCCGTCCACGAAGTCGCGTTGAAAAACTTGGTGTCGGGCGCCGCCAAACTCCTCGAGGCTCTGATGATCACGGCCAGCCTCGGCTGTGGCGTCGTCTTCGTCCTCGGAGTCCTGCAGCTTTTCAAATAGGGGCTAGCTTGACCGTCCTAACCAACATCTTGCTCGCGATCATCGGCTCGGCCGGATTCGCCGTCGTCTTCCGCACGCCCAAGCGCTACCTGCTTTTGACGATACTCGTCGGCTGCTGCTCTTGCCTCGGGATGACGTACTTTCCGCCGCAGTGGCACGTCGGTTTCGCGACCTTCGTCACGGCCTTGGCCATGGCTTCGCTGAGTCACCTCTTCGCCCGCCTGACCAATGCGCCGGCGCAATGCTTCCTGATCCCGGGCGTGATGTTCCTCGTCCCTGGTACTTACATCTACCGCTCGTTCTCGGCTGCCATGGAGCGACACCTTCAAGAAGCCGCGACGCTGGCCCTCGCCGCGATCACGATCACGGTCGGCATCAGCTTCGGCATCATCTTGGCGAACTGGCTCGTGCCGTCGAGGAAGACGCTATAGACCCCGTCCCAAAACCTTGACCTCCGCGCTCGCGCCCGCGCTCGTGGAGGTAGTCGTAGTCGTAGTCGTAGTC
>JAYWBY010000569.1:0-3653 GCA_043781115.1 Pseudomonadota bacterium | reverse complement strand
CGTTGCCTGCGACTTTGTTGTCTTCTTTACGGTAAAGGCCGGAAACGAGGCTGACTTCCGCGGCCTGGGCGGTGGCTCCGACGAGGAGGCCAAAGAGCACCGAAACGAGTCCAATTCTACTGCCGATCCGCATATAAGGTCCTTTCAACAAGACGATTGGGTCCCTCAGTCCTACAGAAAAAAGGACGGGGGTGCATCGTAAAAAACAGGAACTATTTCACCTCACCGAGATTTGCCAGCCGATGGCGTCGCTAGTCAGCCGTGCGCTGCCGTCGATGCCGCCGCCTAGCCAGCGCGGTCCATCGGCCTGGCCGACGGTTCGGAGCAGGTAGCGATCGTCTTCCGTCCGGACGATGCGCCATTTAGCGCCGAAGTCCTCGTCGTCCAACCGGTCGCGCAGCACGACGCGGCCGTCGGCCGAGCGCCCGTCGAGATAAGCCGTGTGGCCTTGGCCGTCGTTGACGCTCAGATGGAAAGAGCCGTCGCTCAAATCGGCGATGCGCCAATAGGCGACGAGCCGGTCCGAGCGACTGAGCGAAACGCCGTGGGTCGCGACATCGGCGGCCAAGAGCAAGCTAGAGTCTGCGCCGGCGAGCGACAACGCGACGGTGCTGCCATCGCGAAAGGGCAGAGTCAGCGCCGCGAGACGCGCAACGACAGGATTGGCCGCGGCGGCAGACAACCGCGTGCCGGAATTGCTGCCGCCCGTCGCCGTGCAGCCCCCGGTCGTGTGGATCGCGACCAAATTGCCGCGACCGTCGAGAATTCCCGCGCCCGAGCTCCCCGGTTCGGTGTCGAGGTCGCCGTAGCGAACGAAGTTGTTGGTGAGACTCAGCACGTGACCGACGTCGATGGCTTTCGGGCCGCCGTTTGGGTGCTGAATGACGGTGAGCAGCTCCCCAATCGCCGTCTGATTGGTGCGCACCGTCGCCCAGCCGTAAGTGAGGCCAGGCATGCCGCTGACACGAACGATGGCGTAATCGAGCCCGCCACCGTTTTCCACGACTGCGGTGATCGGGAAATACTGCTGCGTCAAAAGACCCGTCGAGCCAGGAGCTTGTTCGAAGTTCAGCGCGACGAAGTGGTGCAACGTGTCGCCGTCGATGCAATGCGCGGCCGTCATGAAGAGATCGGGGCCGACCAGAGTGCCGGTGCAATATTTAATGTTGGTTGCCGTGCTGCTGTCGGTCAGTGCGCCGACGGCGAATTTATGAAGTTTGGCGTAGCCGACGGGTTCGCCCAATTGACCGTCATAGGAGTTGATCGCTTGCAGATTGTTCGAGCCGCAGATGGTGTCGAGCGCGGACGTCTCAGCGACTTTTGGCCCGCAGCCCGTGAAAAACAGAATCCCGGCCACGCACGGCACTCGCAAGGCGCGCTGCATACTTCCCCCAACCAGGTCGAAAGCTGATTGATATCAATGCTTTATGAAAAATCTTAGAATGACTATACCCGCCCTTAGAGGGCAATCAAGAAAAATCCGGTAAACTGATAGAAAGAGTCAGAGCATCCGGAGGGGAATCGGACATGAACGACACCGCGACACAGACGACCGCAAACACCCTGCAGCAGGACAGGGTGCCGGTGGACGAGTTGGCGCAGCTCGAATACGACAAATCCGTCCTTTTCTTTGGGGTTGTGCCACTTGTCGTCATCGGGATTTTAGCGCTCGCCGCGGTCGGGCTCTATTTCTTCCGCCGAGGCAAGAATTGGAACGAGCTGGGCGAAGCGATGCGCATCGACGACGGTGACAAGCCCTTGACCGACGACGCGTTCAACACCAAAGACATCGCTGACATGGAGCCGACCAAGCCCTCCCAGCGCATCGCCGAATTGAGCCGGCACAGCAAACCAGAGTGAGCGGCATCCATTTACTGGATATCACTTGAATATTGATGATATACCGGATTTTACTTCCGCCGCGCGTGAAGACCTTCTAAGCTCTTTGTCCCACTCACACACAGACTGTCACGCGCGGGGATTTTGGAATGGTAAACTCCGGCATGGGTTCGCCCATGCATACCGGTTTTTCGAACAAGGTATTCGGCATGACCGCTGACGATGTGCTCATCGAGACCATCACTCCCGAGACGGAGCCGTACGTCAAGGATCTGATTCGCCGAAACCTCCAAGGTTACGAAGAAGCCGGCTCGGTGTTGGCCGCGACCTTTCGCCGGCTAGCCGACTTACTCAACGTCTACCGCGCGGAAGGCTCGCGCTTTTTCATCATTCGCGACATGCGCCAAAACGGGATATGCATTGGCGGCGCCGGCATCGGTTCGCTGCATGGTTTGCCGCCGTCCGAGGGATTAGGCGAAGTGCGCGACCTCGTCTTGGAAGAGAATTGCCGGGGCAAGGGCCTCGGCGGTCGTCTCTTGAAACGCTGCGTCGAAGAAGCGAAAGCCCTCGGCTACAAGCGCCTCTACCTCGAGACGACGCCGCAGATGGAAACGGCGCAGAAGCTTTTCATCCGCTTTGGTTTCCGCGCGGTGACGCAGGCTCAGACGGACCTAAGGGCCGAAACCAAGGTCCCGTGCTACTTCATCCTTGAGAACCTGTAACCGGTTGCCGCTCGACGGCGCAGGTGACGTTGAGGCCGGACGCGGCCTGGTCCTTTGACAAAGTCAAAACACCCGCATGCGTGGCTCGGGCTGTTCCCGACGCGAGCTCCGCGGTCAAAACGCCGGAAGAGAAGCCGACGAAGACCGACCCGCTGGGCGACAACGCGCCATGCCCTGCTTCGTTCTCGGCGACGACTTGGATTTGGCCTTTGTTGGACTTCTCGACGCTGACGAGGACGTCCTGGGACTCGTCCGACTCGCTCACCGCGCCGGCGACGGCAATCTGGTAGACGGTGGCTTCGACGTCGTCGCCGGCCGGCTGGCAAGAGACGAGCCAATCGCCGCCTTTTGCGACTTCAGCCGAAGCGGGCGCCGGCTCGTCCGACGAGAGTAGGCCGCCGGCGTCGGGGTCGCGCGGCTTGCAAGCAGACGACGAAGCCGCGAAGCCGACCGCCAAAAGCGCGCCCCAAAGTTTAGTGAGAAGTTCGGAGGCCTGGGACGTCATGACGGACTCCTACTCGCGCATGCGGTACGTGGCCTGATGATAGCACGGGCCGAGGGCTCCGAAGCTAGCGCTAATGCGCCGCCTTGCCTGCGGCCCCTTTGCCGTTGGCCCGCTGTTTTTCGCGAAGATCTAGTTTCTCCAAAGTGCGCGCGGCCGTCGCGCAGGAGCGACGCTTCTTCTCGACGCCGCTCGCGCACCGGTCGCTTGTGTCTCGAGCCAGAACTTTCGCCATGTCGTACCATTGCTTAGCGGTGTCATCCGTTTCCAAATCGCCTCGGTGCACGCAGGCTTCGAATTCGTCTTTGCCGCAAGCCGTCGACAGCTTGTTCTTGACGCGAACGAGCGAATGGCGCTGCAATTTCGACTCTTTCGCCGCATTCTTCGTCACCCGGGCGGGGGCGCTGACCAGACGATGCTGGGCTTCGCGCGCGCGCTGCAACTCACTAGCGCGCGCTTTTGCTGCCGCTACTGGATCGGTCGTCACGGGAGTCGCGAGCTTGCCGGTATTTTCTGGCGCCTTCGGGCCGAAGGAGTAACCATCGGCGGGAGCCTTGTCCAAGTTGTCGTCGTTGGCCTGGGCTACTCGA
>JAYWBY010000568.1:0-10070 GCA_043781115.1 Pseudomonadota bacterium | reverse complement strand
CATGGCGATGTCGAGCAGGACCAAGGGCCGGCCGCGGCGGGCGCCGAGCGCCCGCTTGATGGTGGCTTGGTCCAAGACCAGGCCCGGCGCTGAGGTCGAGCTGACGACGACGTCGGCTTGGACCAAGAGGTTGCCGAGTTCCGTCAACTCGTAGGCTTCGCCGAAACCTAAGTCTTGGACGAGGCACCGGGCGTTGGCGATTGTGCGGTTCGCGACGTAAATGGATTTCGGTTTATAGGAATGAATGTATTTGGCGGCGACCTGCGACATCTCGCCGGCGCCGATCAAGAGGAACCGGTGGTCCTTCAAGTCGCCGAAGACCTTTTGCGCCAGTTCGATGGCGGCGTGGCTGATGCTCACGTGCTTTCTGCCGATGGCGGTCTCGTTGCGGACTTTCTTCGCCGTCGCCAGGGCCTCTTGCGACAGGCGGCTGAGCGTCGGGCCGATCGTGCGCGTCTTCGAGGCGAGTGCTATGGCGTCCTTGAACTGGCCGGTGATCTGCGTTTCGCCGAGCACCAGCGAATCGAGGCTCGAAGCGACCCGGTAGATGTGCGACACGGCTTGGTCGCCCAAGTGCAGGTAAACCGCGTCGCGGACCTGGTCGTCGCTGAACTTCTTTTGCACCGCCCCGTGGTGGCGATGTAGCTCGAGATAGGCCTCCATGAGTAACTCGGTCGGCCCCGCAGAATCCTTGGTGACGCCCATCAGCTCGAAGCGGTTGCAGGTCGACAAGGCCGCCAGCTCGAGGAAGCCGAAGCGTTCTTTCAATTTCGGGAGCAGCGTCAACAAGTGCTCTTCGGCGATGAACAAGTGCTCGCGCAGCTCCATCGACGCCGACCGGTGGTTGGCGCCAAGCAGGAATAGCAGCGTCGGAGCTTCCGCCATCGGTGGTTCAGCCGCCTCCTAAGCCGAAGAAGCCCATGCCGAAGTAGGACGTCGCCAGGAGGAGGAAGCCGCCGAGGCAAAGCTGGGCGATGCGCTTCGACGGCCGGTTGAAGACGTTCTTGGCGAGGAGCGTCATCAGGTACCAGACCCAGACGAAGGTCGCCCAGATCACCTTCGAGCTCAAGGCTAGCTCCTTCGGCGCCGCGTAAAACTGTGTGTACATGGCGCCGCTCAGGAGCCCGAGCGTCAGAAAGATGAAGCCGGTCCAGAGGCTCTGCCTGAGCATGCGGTCGAGCTTGTCGATGGCTGGGAGGTTCTGTGTCAGCTGGTCGAGGAGCTTCTTCTTCAGCAAGTTTTGCTGCCAGAGGTAGAGGACCGAGACGGCGCAAGCAATGATGGCGAAGGCCTCGCCGAGGATCGCCATGGCGACGTGGACGCCGATGAGCCACGGCGCCGACGCCGATTCCGTGCTGCCGCCGGAGGCGGCGCCGACCGGCGAAACGAAGAACTGCATCAAGAGGATCAGGGTCGCCAGCGGCGCGACGAAGGCCCCGATCAGCCGGAGGTTGAACTGCAGGTGGCCGCCAATGGCCAGCCAACCGATGGCGCTGGTCAGGAGCAGGCCGCTCATTTCCAAGAGGCTCGCCTCCCGCATCATCGACGTCAGGGCGACGGTGACGGCTAGGGTCGCCACGACGAACAAGCCAAACGAAGTTCGGCTGATAAAGCTGCCGCGGTCGTTCTTCTGCACCGCCATCAGGTACAGGACGGACGCCAAGGCGTAAGCGAGCAAAGCGACGTTGCTGGAGAGGTGAACGAGACTCAAGGGAGTGGCTAGCCTCCGCGGGCATGAAAGTGTATAACCCGGATGTATATGTCTTAGATTACGCTCTTTTTTCCCCCCTCGGAAGGATAAATGCCAGCCAACCCTCCTGCTCCGCCCGAAGGGGGCCGCTCAATCGACTGGACGCCTGCTTCATGGCGGACGAAACCGATCAAGCAGCAGCCGAACTACGCTAGCGCCACCGCCTTGGGCGACGTGTTGAACGTTATTCGCACCTATCCGCCGCTGGTGTTTGCTGGCGAGGTCGACAATTTGAAGCGGCAGCTCGCCGATGCCGCGGCGGGCAAACGCTTTCTCCTCCAAGGCGGCGACTGCGCCGAAAGGTTCCAGGACTGCACGCCGGAAGCGATCACGAGCAAGCTAAAGATCCTTTTGCAGATGTCGGTTGTTCTCTGTTACGGCGCGCGCCAGCCCGTCGTCCGCGTCGGCCGGATCGCCGGCCAATACGCCAAACCGCGCTCGAGCGATCTGGAGACGGTCGATGGCGTGACGTTGCCTGTCTTTCGCGGCGACAACATCAACTCGTTCGAGGCCGACGTCGAAAGGCGGAAGCCCGACCCGCAGCGGCTCTTAACGAGCTACCATACCGCGTCGATGACCTTGAATTACGTGCGCGCCATGATCACTGGCGGTTTTGCCGACTTGCACCACCCCGAAAATTGGAACTTGAGCTTCTTCGACAAGAGCACGCACCGGACGCGCTATGAACAGGTCGTCGCCAACATCCAAGACGCGGTCGCCTTCATGGATTCCCTCGGCGGCGTGAAGGAAGAAAAGCTAGGCTCGATCGACTTCTTCACGTCCCACGAAGGCCTGCTCCTCGGCTTCGAGGAGGCGATGACCCGCCTCGTTCCCGGCAAGGACCGCTACTACAACCTCGGCGCTCACATGCTCTGGATCGGCGACCGAACGCGCGAGCTGACTGGCGCCCACGTCGAATACTTCCGCGGCATCGCCAACCCCATCGGCATCAAGTGGGGGCCCTCCGCCGACGTCAAGGAAATGGTCGAGCTCATTGGCGCCCTAAATCCCAGCAACGAGCCGGGACGCGTCACGATCATCACCCGCTTCGGCCACGACAAGGTGGAGGAGTGCCTGCCGCCGGCGATCGAGGCCGTGCGGCAAGCCAGGCGGTCGGTCCTTTGGAGCTCGGATCCCATGCACGGCAACGTCATAAAGACGAAGGCCAACATCAAGACGCGCGACTTCGGTTCGATCTTGACCGAGCTCCGGCAATGTTTCACGATCCATCAGCGTCTCAAAAGCCGCCTGGGCGGCGTCCATTTCGAGCTCACCGGAGAAGACGTGACCGAGTGCACGGGGGGATCGGAAGGCATCGGCGAGGCCGATCTCGTGCGAAATTACGAGACTTTTTGCGATCCACGACTAAATTACAGCCAGAGCCTCGAAATGGCATTCGTGATTTCGAGCATTCTCCATCAGCAAAGCGGCTGAAGTTTTGTTATAGTCCAGCCGTTACTCGACCTTGTGAATGGACGTCATGAGTCACGACCCGACCACAGTTCTCATCCTCGACGACCATCCGGCCGTGCTGGACGGGCTTGCGTCCCGTCTGGAAGCCGAGGCGGACATCCGCGTTGTCGCCCGTTGTTTGACGTCCGAGGAGGCGCTCAAAGCTCTCGAAACGACGAGTCCTAACGTCGCCGTCGTTGACGTCAAGGTGCAGGCTGGTTTTTCGTTCGACTTCGTCAAGGCGTCGCTGAAGCGCTTTCCGGCGCTGAAATTCATTTTCATCACGGGGCATGACGACGACTTATTCGTCGAGAAGGCATTCGAGGTCGGCGCGCTTGGCTTCGTCTTGAAGAGCGAGTCGCTCGACCAGTTGGTGTTAGCCGTCCGCAAGGTCGCCACCGGCGAGCGTTATATTTCCGAAGAAACGCGCCGCCGCTTCCCGAGCCTCGTCTCCGAGAGCGGTGTCGTTTCGACCCGCCTTTCGACGCTGACGCCGCGCGAACGCGAAATTTTGAAATTCGTCAGCATGGGCCTGAGCGCCAAGGAAATCTCGGCCAAGCTCAACATCAGCACCTGGACCGTGACCAACCACAAAGCCAATATCATGGCGAAGTTGGATATACACAACCAGGTTGGGCTGACGAGGTTTGCGGTGTCCACGGGCCTGATCAACGCGTGAGCCTAATAAGTTAAAGCCAAAACCTAAAGGAAAAAACCGAAAACCTGAAACCTTAATATCGGCCGTACAAGGTCCGATTTTCAGGTTTAAGGTTTAAGGTTTTTTCCTTTAGGTTTTGGCTTACCTAACCCAGTTACCCCGCCTTCTGCAGCGCCCGCACCGCCTCGTCCAGCACCGCCGCCTCAAATTGCACCGGCACCTTCGAGTATCCCAGCACCTTCGCCAGCGTCATGTATTCGCTCGGCCCCGTGGCGAATTCGATGTCGTCGCCGGTGAACTGGGTCGGGTGTTCGTAGCCGGCGGCGTGGGTTACCGACAGTAACTCTTTCCGGAAGCTCTTGATGAAGCGCTCCATGCGCAAGGCCTTGTGTTCGGGATTCAGGCCAGCTTGCAGCCACTTGTTCTGCGTCGCGACGCCAGCAGGGCAGTGGTCGGTGTGGCAGCGCTGCGCTTGGATGCAGCCGACGGCGATCATTGCCTCGCGCGCGATGTTGATCATGTCGCAGCCCATGGCGAAGGCCATGACGGCGCGCTCGGGGAGACCGAGCTTGCCGCTGCCGATCCAAACCACCCGCTCGGCGGCGCCGGCTGCGGCGAAAGTTTGGTAAACGCGCGCGAAGCCGATCTTGAACGGCAAGGACACGTGGTCGGCGAAGGTCAACGGCGCGGCACCGGTGCCGCCCTCGCCGCCGTCGATCGTGATCCAGTCGGGACCGCATTTGCGCTGCAGCATCCGCTTCGCCAGCTCTTGCCAGAAGCCGATGCTGCCAATGGCGCTCTTGATGCCGACCGGCAGGCCGGTCTTCGCCGAGATGCGCTCGACGAAGTCGATCAGGCCGTCGACGTCCTTGAATTCGGAATGGGTGTTCGGCGACATGCAGTCCTTGCCGATTTCGACGCCGCGGATGGCGGCGATCTCGGCGGTCACCTTCTTGCCCGGGAGGATGCCGCCCTTGCCGGGCTTGGCGCCCTGCGACAGCTTGATCTCGATGCCGCGGACGCTGGTCGCCTCTTCGAGGCGCTTCAAGAGTTCATCCATGCTGAAGCGGCCGGTCTTCTTGTCGCGGCTGCCGAAGTAGCCGGTGCCGAGCTGATAGATCAAGTCGGCGCCGTTACGATGGTAAGGGCTGATGCCGCCTTCACCGGTGTTTTGGAAGCTGCCCGCGGCCTTGGCGCCGCGGTTGATGGCCGTTACGGCGTTCTCGCCGAGCGAGCCGAAAGACATCGCCGAAACGTTGATGATCGACGTCGGCCGGAAGGCTTTTGGCCGGCGATTGACGCCGCCCATGACCTTAAGGGACGGGATGGCGCTCTTGTCGCCGCCGAAGCCCTTGAACTCCGAGTCGGGGAAGGGAAAAACCGAGTGCTTGATGATCGCATAACCGGGCTCGTGCAGCGTTTCGGTCGTGCCGAAGCCGAAGTTGCTGTTCTGGCCCTTGGCGGAGGCGTAAATCCAGGTCCGCTCGGCGCGGTTGAACGGCCGCTCTTCCTTGTCGTTGGCGACCCAGTATTGGCGGAGTTCCGGACCGATCTTTTCCAGCCAATAGCGAAAGTGCCCGACCACCGGGAAGTTGTGCTGGATGGTGTGGGTCGTTTGCAGGACATCGCGAATGGCGACAAAGACGGCGACAGCGAAGAGCACGGCCGCGGTCGTGCCGACGGGATGGACGTAAACCCAATGCCAAAGGGATTCCACGACCTATACCTCCTAGGGGACGAGAGATTGGAAAATAAGATTTTTGCCGGGAGGCCGGCCGCGAACGGGCAGGATGGAGAAATCTCGGGATCTACTCCAATTTTAGCCTAAATTGGGGACCGGCGCCCGCCCCCGGAGTTGGCCCCCCTGCGAAAAGGTCTGGCGTTTTTCAACGAATTCCCTATCTTGGAGGCGATGCAGCACGTACGCCTCATAACCTTCGACATCTTCGGAACGCTCCTTGACTGGCAGTCCTACGTCGAAGAAGCGTTTCCCGGACGTTACGACGCCTTCTTGAAGGCGTCGGCGATTCGCCAGATGCCCGGTCCCGACTTCATGAACTACCGTCACCTCCTGCACGACGTCGCGCTTAGCCTTACGCCACGGGCGAGCGAACAGTCGCTCGACTTCTTCGCCGACGGCATGGGTTTCGCCAAACCATTCGCTGACAGCCGCGCCGTTCAGCACCTCTCGCGCATGGCCATGATTGGGGTCGTGTCGAATAGCGACTACCGTCACCTGGTCGACGTCCAGAAGACGCTCGGCGTGGCGTTCGACGTCTCGGTCCTCGCCGAAGAGCTCAGGGCCTACAAACCGCACGACGCGGCTTGGGACTTGGTCTACGACACCGTCACGAGGAAGCTCGGCTTCGACGTCAAACATTGGCTCCATGTCGCTGCCTACACCGACTTCGACCTTTTGCCGGCGAAGGAACGCGGTATTCGCACCTGCTTCATTCCCCGGCCAGGCGGCAGCCCAGCGACGGAAGCCGAGAGTCTGCCCGCCGACCTCATCTGTTCGGACCTATGGCAGCTTGCCGCCAAGATCGCCGAGCTGAACGGTGCGCCCGTTCGTTACGAAGTGACGGCGAAGACCGACACGGAAGCGACGGCGGCCGATTTCGTCAACTGGATGCGTTACGAGCACGGTCCCGAGCTTTTGGAAATTCGCTCCTGCCAACAGTTTCAAGTCGTCCGCCTCGGTCCTTGCGAGGTTCGCTGCGAGTACGTGTTCTCGACCGAGCAGGCTCTGGAAGAATACATAGCCGGCCCCGCGGTCGAACTGAGAAAGAAAGGCCGCGCTCGTTACACCGAGGCGCAGGTCGCCTTCTCCCGCCAAGTCGGCGGTTTCGGGCCGGGCTACAGCCAACGCCGCCGCACCGATTTCATGCCGAAGCCCCGCGTCGGAGCGCCGCAATGACGCTTCGCCTCGCGGCCGGTGGCGCCGAGGCCGTGCTGTGCCCGGAGCGCGGGGGGTTGCTGAAGTCCTTGCAGCTCAAAGCCTCTGAAGGTAAGGCGCACGAGCTGCTTTGGCTGCCGGCGGATTTCGCCGCGGACGGCAGCGGCTGGCCGGGAGGCGGAGCGCCGATTTGCTTTCCTTTCGCGGGACGCGTCTTCCACGAGGGCATGGCCTTGCAATACTCGCTCGGCGGCACCGTCCGGCACATGCCGTTGCACGGATTCGCCTATGGCTTGCCTTGGACGGTTCTTGCTTCGGATCTGGCTTCTGCGACGCTCGAGCTCACGGACGGCACGAAGACGCGTGAAGTGTATCCCTTTGGCTTTCGCCTGACTGCCAAGTACACGCTGGAAGCCAGCCTTTTGCGCCTCCGCCTCGACATCAGCAACACCTCGACCGACCCCGTTCGCATGCCGGTCGCGGCAGGCGTCCACCCTTATTTCGGTTTACCGCTAGGCGGGGCTGGCAGCGGGACCAACGCCCACTTGTCGATCGACGCCCGGGAAAAAATTCGCGTCACGCCGACTGGCGCCGCCGGCAAGGTGACGCCTTTCCCAGAGACCGACGACGAGCGGAGCCCCAGCACGGATCAGGCGCTCTTCCGCAATTTGATCCTCGGCGAACTCGAAACGCCCGAGGCGTCGCTCGTCGATCCAGCTTCGGGAGCCAAGGTGACCTTGCGCTGGGGTCAAAGCGACCCCTGGTGCTACGTCGTGCTTTGGGGTCCGGAGGGCCGCGGCTTTCATTGCGTCGAACCTTGGATGGGTCTACCTGACGCCGTCAACTCCGGCCTTGGGCTGAAGTGGCTGGAACGCGGCGAAAGCCTGACGGCCAACCTGGAGATTCTAGTCGCTGACTAGAATTCGGCAATTCCAGCCTGCTACTGAGGACCGTTCACGAAGCTTTGACGATGCGTAGCGCGCGGTGGCCGCGACTTATGCCAGGCCGCCCGACGGCCACGAGTTGGCCTTCCACCGAGAGCTCGAGGGCTTGGTCGACGCCGAGGCTCAGTTCGATGACGTCGCCGACTTCGAGGTTGAGCAAGTCTTGGGCGGCAAGGGTCGCTTCGCCGAGCGAGACTAAGACTTCGACTTCGACGTCGCCAAGCCGCAGGGCGACTTCGGCTAAGCGCTCCGCTGGATCCTTGACCGGCGCCGAACGCGCCCGCGTCGCCCTCTCGATTGCGGCGAGCGGCAAGACGAGCGTCATGGCCAGGCTCCGGCCAGCAGCGGCGATCGTCAACGGCACCGCTAGCGCCCTTTCGGCGTTCGGCATGATCGCCGCGAGCGCGCCGTCCTTTTCTTGGCGAGTAAAGCGGCAGCCAGGATCGGCGACGAGCGAGGTCAAGGCGGCGTTGAGGTCGCCCAGGAGTTGGGACACGAGGCGCTGCATCAGACGCGCGGCGAAGACGCCGCCACCGCCAGGCACGCGGTCGCCCGCTCGCGGCTGACCGCTACCTCCGTGGAAAATTTCGGTCAATACGGCCGCGGACGAGCCGGGCACGAGCCAAAGGCCGGGAGTTTTTAGCCCGTCGCTCCGCAGGACGTGCCAAAGAGTGTCCTGGGCGAAGTCCTCGACGAGCTCGCCGAAAGGCTGCCGACGCGTTTCCCCGACCTTGACGGTGAGGTCTTTGCCGCTCATGCGGCGGAGGCTCCGCGCCGCGTCGAGCGCGAACTGCGCCAGCGCCGCTTCGAAAAGCTTCAAACCCGCCTGAGCCTTCGAGGGCTCGGGTAGGACTTCGGGGCGGAAGGGGGTTACCCCCAATTGAGAAGAGCGGCTCATAACTCTAAAGTTATCGGCCGCTCGGGAGAATACTTGAGCTGGGCTTAGCCTTGAAGGCTTATTCCAAGCCGTTCCATTCCATTTCGTCCGGGGTAATGACGTCGTCGCCCTTGCCGTCTTTCTTGGCTTCTTCCATCCACTCTTTCATCAGGCCGTCGTCTTCCTTGGCGTCCTTGATGGCTTGGCGGCGGGCGGCGTCTTGCTCTAGTTTTTCTTGTTTGCTGCGCTCGTCTTCGGCTTTGGCTTCCGCGGCTTTTATCGTCTTCAGTTCACTGTCGATGCGGTCGTCTTCGGTTTCTTCGGCGGATTTTTTCTTGTTGTCGTCGAGGCGTTTTTTGATGTCTTTGAAGTCGTCGTCTCCGCCTTCGCCGATGGCTTCGAGAGGGTCGATGTCCTTGCCGATCATTTCCGGGTATTGCTCGGTCGGCTGGGCGACGACCGGCTTGACCGAGGCCTTGGCCGGCTTAGCTTTCAAGGTCGCCGCTTGGTCGGCGTCGATTTCTTTCTCGATCTCGCTGGCGTAGGAATGGCGCGTCGTGCGGGCGCCTTTGTAGTTGCCGAGCGTCCAAGCGACGGAGGCGCCGAAGGACTTCTCGCCGTAACCGCCGAAGCTTTGACCTTTGTTCAAGCGCGCACCGTAGTATGCGCCGAGTTCGGCGTCGCCGGCTCTGACCGAGAGGCCGCCGGAGACTTCGCCGGATTCACGCGGCTTGTACTGGAGCTTGCCATTTTCGTCGAGGTGGTCGTTCGCGGCCACCATGATTTTCCTGGCATCACCCGCGACGTAGAGCGCGAAGTCGCGGGAAACGTAGGCTTTGAGCGCGGCGCGGTAGAAAAGTTCGTTGCGGAGCGTAACGTCGCCGAGCACTTCGGGGTCGCGGTACCGGTAGCCGCCGTTCAAGGTCGCTTCGGCGACGCCTTCGGAGCCGTAGGTCGCGATGGTGATGAAGCCGCCTTTAGGACCGACCGAGCGGGTCAGAGCGTAGGTCGCTTGTTCGCCGGCGCCCGACTCGAGGAACGGCGCGACGGCGAGCTTTAGACCTTGCCAGTCGACGAGTTTCATCTTCAAAAGCAAGCTGGCAGTGGCGAAGCCGGTTTGTTTCAAGTTTTGGCGCCAGGCGATGGCGCCGGCGGTTTTCGCGGTCTTGGATGACCCTTCCGGGAAGAGCGCGTCGCGGTCTTCCGGGCGGACGTGTTCGTACGTGCCGTGGAGCCCAAGGCTCAATTCCATGGAGGAGGTCAGCGCGGCGCCCAAGAAGACGCTGGCGCGATTGGCATTGCGGAGGAGTTTTTGGTCGTTGCCCGCGGCTGACGCGGCCGGTTGGACGTCTTTGTCTTGGAGAGCGCCTTCGGCGCCGTCGAAGCGAAGGGCGGTGCTCATCGTGCCGGCGGGAGCCGTTTCACCCGATGAAACGTTGCCCGTGGCGTGGGCATCGATGCTGCCGAGCGGCATGGCGTCGGCGCCAAGGGCG
>JAYWBY010000567.1:0-3663 GCA_043781115.1 Pseudomonadota bacterium | reverse complement strand
TGCCGTTAAAGCTGACGCGCTCGTTTTTGATGGACCCGGCGTTGGGCGGCCTGTTCGACGAGGCTCGCCTCCTCGATCACTTCGGCGACAACGCCTTGAACCTGTTCGACGATCTCGGCCCGATTTACGGCAAAGCCGGCCAGATGATCTTGAGCCGGTTGTCGCCGCCTTTGCACGACATCGCGGGCACGCTGCGTTTGACCAGGCTTTACAAGGACTGGCCGCCGCTGCCGTTCGCCGAGGTCCAAGAACTCCTCGACCGCGAGATCCCGCGCTGGCGCACCGAGTTGAAAATCGACTCGCACCCGCTCGGCGTCGCCTCGTTGGCGCAGGTTCACCCCGCCACCTCGAAGGACGGCCGGCAGTGGGTCGTCAAAGTCATCAAACCGCAAGCTCGTCAGCGCTTGACCGAGTCGGTAGACGCCCTGGAACAGGTCGTGTCGCTGCTAGAACCTTTGGCGCTGACCCACGTGGCGCGCCGCATGCTGAAAGAGCTGAAAGAGCTCGGCTTAGGCTTCCGCCGCGAGCTCGACTTGGTCCGCGAACGCGAAACCATCGAGCGCGTGCGGGAAAAGCTCAAGAGCCGAAGGCAAAAGCTGCTGCTGATCCCCGACGTCCTGCCCGAGTTCTCGACGCCGAACGTCTTGATCGTGGAGCGTTTTTTCGGCACGCCGATGGCCGACGTCGTGTCAGGCAAGGCGGAGCTGCCGGCCGGATTCAAACAAAAGCTCGCCAAGACCATGCTCTCGGAGCTCTTGATCCAAGTCTTCGAGCTTGGCCTCTTCCACGCCGATCCGCACGCGGGAAACTTGATCCTGACGGACGAGGGCGCCGTCGGTCTCTACGACTGGGGCCTCTCCGGCGAACTCTCGGACGGCGACCGCCGGCACATCGCCTCGATCCTGAAGGCCGTCATCGGTTTGGACCTCGAGCAATTGATCGACGCGCTTCTCGTCATGGGCGAGGAGGGCGGCCAAGCCGTGGAGCGCGAGGCGGTCCAAAAAGAGCTCAAAGCCGTCATCAACATGATCAAAAAGGGCCGCGCCGACCCGGCGAATAAGCCGTCATTTCAAGCCCTTTTCGAGGCTTGTCTGAAGAGCGCCGAGCGGCTCGGCATTCCGGTGCCGGACGGGCTGCTGATGATGGCGAAGAGCCTCATCACCATCGAAGGTTTGGCGCGTGGCATCGACCCGAAGGTGTCGCTCGGCCGCATCGCTACGCCGGTGCTCCTGCGCGCGGCTCGCCCTGGGATCCAGGACCTCTTCATGCTCGGCAAGAGTCTGCCGCGCTTGGCCAAGCAGATGTTCGCCAAATGAATTGCTCTCGGGCTTTACTACTGCTCTCGACCGGAATTTTTGCCGCCCCTTGGGGTTCGTCCACGGTGCGCGCCGAAACGCAGATGGCCGTCTTGGGCGACAGCATTTCGACGGGCGCCGCGACGCATCCGGCGTTGACGTTCGACAGCTTGGCGCTATGGAAGGTCTTCAACGGCGAAACGGCGGTGACCCCGAGGCTTGAGGACTTGCCGGCCGAGATGCGCTCGACCATGCCGTCGCCGCTTAGGCCTCCCGTCAGGCTTTGGCCGACGGCGCGCGAGTTTTTCGGCGGCCCGGACTGGGGCTATCGCAATCTCCTGCAGACTTTGTCGAAGGTCTACCTCGACACGGAAGAATACTCCTGGAGCTACATGGTCGCCGCCGGCCTGGGCCTGCCGCCGGAGAGGCTCTTGATCGCCGCGGAAGACGGCGCGCGGGCCGAGGCGATGACGAGGCAGATGGACCGCGTGCTCGAGGCGACCGCGGGCGTTTTGCCATCCGACATTTTGGTTCTCTACACGGGCAACGACCTGTGCGGCGCGACCTTGGATCATGTCACCAGCGTGGACGATTATGAAAACGGTTTGGCGAAAGGTTTCGACTACCTCTTGCGCAACGGCCAAGTCGGGCCCGGCGGGAGCGACGTTTACTTGCTGTCGTTTTTGAGCATCTTGCAGCTCCTGCACGCCGAAGACATTTTGGCGAAGCGCGTGCATGCGTTCGGCGGCGAGGAAACTTGTCGGGAACTACGCGCCGCCAACTACCGGCCAAAGGACCCGAAGTACGATCCGCACTTGCCGGAGGACGCCTGGTTCTTCGGCCCGTTCATGCCGCCCAATCCTTCGGCCTTTTGCCCGACGCTCTTCGGCGCGGACGCCGACAACAAGGACGCAGAAATCGGCATCCTCGCCAATCGCATCCGCCTCTTCCGCGAGCGCCAGGAAAAGGTCGTCGAGAAATATAACCGCATCGCCGCCAAAGCCGGCGCGGATGGCCAAGCTGTTCGCTTCCACCTGGTGCAGGCGACGGCCGAGCTGAATTTTCAGGGGGAAGACATCGCCGAGGACTGCTTCCACCTGTCGGTGGCGGGCCAAGCGAAAGTGGCGCGCGCCGTGCTCGCCGAACTCAAGCGGCGGAAGAGCCTTTAGCCTTGAAGAGCGTCTTTGCGACTTGGGCGTGCAGTTCTTCGAGGCGTTGAATGTTGTCGAGGCCTTTTAGGCCGACTTGAAAGCCGTTTTGATCTTCCGTTTCCGTGCACCAGCGCACTTCGGCGTGCATGGTGACGACGAACGGTTTGGCGATGGTGAGCGTCAGGATGTCCCCGACCTGGGCGCGCTCCGGCATCCAGAGGCGGAGGCCGCGGTCCGACAAATCCCACAAAATAAAGGGCGTTTGCACGCGGCCCTGGTGTTTGGCGGCAATCCCGTGGATTTCGATCGCCGCCACTTCGGAGCGGGGATCGACGCGGCGCAGGGGTTTTGAGGGTTGGAAGGCCATGGCACGTCCTTTGAGTCAGCGTTCCCGATTTGAATTCAGTATCGCCCGTCACCTTCGGCGGCTTGAGCGTGGCCGAATACAGCTGAAATATCAAATAGTTACAGTAGGCAATTGCGTTGCGGCCGTGGCTTTATTAGTCTGCTTGCTCCAAGACGCCTGCCGGCGTGATGAAATGGTAGACATGCGAGACTCAAAATCTCGTGCCCGCAAGGACATGTCGGTTCGAGTCCGACCGCCGGCACCACAGCTTCTCCCCCAGAATTTTTAGTCCTCCGGCCGTTCCTTTTTCAGAGATTCTTTAACTCTTTGAACCCATGAGAGTTGCGCGCAACATTGCGGCTCGCGGCGTCGCAGTGGCGATGGAAAGCGTGTGCGTCAGGGGTCAAAGAATCTCGGAATCTCTGAAAAAGGAACGGCCGATTAGTTCTCTACGGCGCTGCCAGAGATCGGAAATATTGCCGGTCGCAGTCTAACTCTGCCAAAATCCATCTGCGTCACTGCCGGATATGAGGCTTGGGAATACGCGGGTTTCCAGTGTAATATGAATCAAACTAAACCGCGAAACCCGAATCCTTTCACCGATGAGATATTGCAATGGCAAAGAGGCTCCAATATTTTGCACTGCCCGCTCTAGTTTGCGGCCTTTTTTCGTTTGCAGGGGGCGCGACTGCGGCCCAGCCGTGTCCAACTTTGATAAGCGGAGGGATCGTCAACGGGTCCGGACAGTCGGTGGTTATGTACAGCTCCAGTTGTGCGACAAGCTTTGATTGCCAAAACCGGATCGCACAATGCCCACAGCTGGCGCAGGGTATTGCGATTGCCCAAGTAAACGCGACCCTCAACCCCATTG
>JAYWBY010000566.1:0-3666 GCA_043781115.1 Pseudomonadota bacterium | reverse complement strand
TCGACCTACGCGATTGCCAGCAATACCTCGGGAAGCAACGGCCAGGTTACCACTCTCAAGGAAGGCCAAGCAGTCATCTCAGCCACATTCCACAACGTCGCTACGGGTACTGAGGTTACGGCCACCAAGGCTCTCACAATTGCCCCGCCCATTCTGATGAGCTACATCGTCGAGCCGGCCGCGCCATCGATTCCCATCGGCTCGAGCCTCCAATTCAACGCCAAGGGATCCTATAGCTGCGTTCTCGCGGTGCCACCAATCCTGACTTCCCAGGTCACCTGGTCGTCGAGCAATCCCAAAGCAGCCGTCAGCAATACTACCCCCACCATAGGTAAGGTAACGACGACCGGCAGTCTGGTTGCTCCGGAGCAGGCAACGATTACCGCAACCAGAGGGACGATTACGGGTCAGACGTCGCTCGAGATCCGGCCGAAGGAAGTCACCGGCGTCTACCTTTCGGGCTCTGCCGACCGGATGGACGTCGGCAATACCATCGGATTGTCGCTGACCGCGACCTATTCCGACGGCACGACAGGAGTCATTACGAATGGCAAGGCAGGGCACATCATCGACTATGCGACAAGTAACCCCCTGCTGGCCTCGATTACCTCAGCCGGGATCGTGACGGGACTCACGGAAGGTTTTTTCAACGCCACCGTGACGGTAACTACGCCGCGCTTCGCCACCCTTTCATCGACGTTCGCGATGGGCGTGCAGAGCATTTGCTCGTCTCCCGGGATCAGGCGCGGCCTGTTCTGCTGGTACTATGGCACCCTCGGCCAAAGCTGCGGCAACGTTTGCTCGGCCCGGAGTCTGGCCTACAACACCAGCACTCGGACTTACGCCGGTGACCTCGGAAGCGGCGGCAACTGCAGCCTGGTACTCGGCGCCTATGCGTTGGGAAGCCTGAGTAAAGACAATCAGACCGGCATCGGCGGCCAGGGCCTCGGCTGCTCGACGCTCGAATCCGGCGGCGTCGTCACGACTCGCCGCTACATCAGTCCGGCAACGGACGAATTTGCCTTTCATCCCAACGTCCGGCGATTGTGTGCTTGCAGTCCCCCCTGACGCCGCGCTCGGCCAGCGCCTGGAGCAGGCTGCGCCAGGGACAAGAACACTTGATATCTAGCATCCGCCCAAGTCAACGACTAATAGAAACCCCAAAATGAATCGAACGTTTCGTCCGGTAGGCATAAGAACCTCTTTTTGGTTGCCATTAGTTGCTGTATTTCAAACAAGATTAGTATGCTTTTTTTGGGCTACAACTTCTATTTTAACTGGCCTAATCCTCGACAACGGTCTGCCACCGCAGCAAAAGTGACCTGTGGCGTGGGATCACGAAAGTCGAGGAAAAAAGCACCAAGGCCGCCAGCCATTCGTGGCAACAAACTTTGATAGCCACCGAGGTAGTCGATTTCGTGAGGCAGCGTGTACGGCGCTGCCAAAGCAGAGCGCGATGCCCCGACGTCAACATCGTCTCGCTGTTGCAAGACCTTAACGTCCATCTGGTCGCCGATGCGCTCCAGCCAGAGGAACGAAACGCAACCATCCTCTCCAGAAGCAGCCGTCATCATTGTGCCGGACGCCGTCAGCTCCCGCACCGTCCATGTCAGGCCGCCATCGCGGCTCGACGCGGCGGAAGCGGGACCGAAAGTGTGCGCGGAATGCCATGCGATGGAAAGCTTCTCACCTTCGGCGTCACCCACAAGTGTCGTAATAGGTGTCGATACGCCGTCTGTCGCGACCGCGGTCACTATTGGCGCGCCGCCATCATGAGGAAAACGTGCGAAGACGATGCCGAAATTCGCGTATCCGCCCCATGAAATCGCCAGGTCGCCTCCGGCAAGAAAACGCGCGAAAGTTCCCTGATCGCCGCAAATATAATGACTCGAATCACACCGATTGACGTAGCCGTCATCTGACAAACGCAGCGGGAGCGTCCAGGTTAGCCCACTGTCGAACGACCGCAAGAGCTCCACGTCAATATACAGCGGCCAGATATCTACCGGTCCACGCAAGACGCGGGAGAGGGTCAAAGCGACCTGGCCGCCGCTCGCGGCAAGCCACGGCTTGTCGGGAAAACCGCCCGTCATCCGCGTCCCGGGTATCTCTGCCCAGTCTGACCAACTTCTGCCGTCGTCGACAGAGCGCGCCATTTCGAGAACACCACCGCTATAGTCCAGCTTCGCCGACAAGCACACGGCATACATGACTCCGGCCTCGTCGATCGCGACCGTCGGATTGACGCCGACGTCGTAGTCACCATTGCTGCGAGAAAGGGACTTATCCCACGTCGCTCCCTCGTCATGACTCACGCGAAAGTCACAGCGCCAATGGCCGTACGGACCGGCCATGACGCCTGCAACCACGGTACCAGTGCTCGACGTCACGACTTGTGTCTCCATCTCGGGATCCGTGGACGCAATAGTACCGCTTTGAAGCACATTGGGCCGCGCTAAGGCGGCAATGCCAGCCGCAGTCGGCACCGGCTCAAAGGCCAAGGCCGAAGGTGCAAAGGAAGACGCGGAAAGGAGGAGATACATGCAATCGAGCAGCCGCATTTTGTGTCCTTGCGATTGAGAGATTTATGTTGTCCGGGGCAATTGTTGCGACGAGCGTATAGCGGTTCATCTCGGCGGGCAAACGCGAACTAAGGCAGAGCGTCTAGACCTGGAGCGGCAGGCAGGGGCGCGAGCATCGCTCGCGCGGAAATTGGAAATTAGAAAGTGGAGGACGCCCATCGCTAGCGATTCCATCCTCATCCACTACTTTCGATTCTCGACTTACTACTCTCTCGCTTCGCGCCAGCGAAGCGTGGTGGGGGTACACAGACTCGAACTGTGGACCTCTCGCATGTCAAGCGAACGCTCTAACCAACTGAGCTATACCCCCGGACCCATATGGGAAGTCATTATTTACCGGTGGACCGCAAAGCTGTCAACGCCGGAATGACTCCCCGTCCCTTGCTTTAACTCCCGGAAAAACCGCCCGTTATTCGTTCGAGCGTCACCTTCGAAACCGGCTCGTAGTGGGAGAACTGCATCGTGTAGGTCGCCCGGCCCTGCGTAATCGAACGCATCCCCGTCGAATAACCGAACATCTCTGCCAACGGCGCGGTCGCCTCTACCACCTGCAAATGGCCACGCAGCGATACGTTGCTGACCCTCGCATGGCGGCTGTTCAAATCGTTGATAACCGCCGACATGTAGTTCTCGGGCACCAGCACTTCGATCGACATGACCGGTTCGAGGAGCTTCGGCTGCGCTTTGCGCAAAGCATGACGCATCGCTTGTGCCGCTGCGATCTTGAAAGCGATCTCGTCGGAAACGTTGTCTTGGTACGAACCACCCTTCAGTACGGCCTTGACGCCGAGGACGGGGAAGCCAGCGATAGGCCCCGCCTGCATGCTCTCCTCGAGGCCCGTTTTGACGCCTTTGACGAACGCCAGCGGCACTTCGTGGATCGAGGCCTTGTTTTCGAAGACGAGGCCGCCTTGGGCCGCCGCGCCTTCGGCAGGCTCGACTTCCACTTTCACGCCGGCGTACTGATTGATGCCGGCCGATTCGCGCTGGAAGATCTCTTCGTGGTGGGCCTTGCCTCCAATGGTCTCGCGGTACGAGACTTGCGGGGCGCCGACGTTGGCCTCGACCTTGAACTCGCGCTTCA
>JAYWBY010000565.1:0-10088 GCA_043781115.1 Pseudomonadota bacterium | reverse complement strand
CATGCCGACCTCGTACGCGTCCGGGAATGCCAGACACAGACGGACCCGCGCCGCCGCGAAGTCCTTGCGGTAGGCGTTGTCCTCATGACCTATATATTGGTACGGCTTTTGGACCGTGCCGATGTCGCGGTAACAGCTCATTGGCCCCGAAGCTATTACGGCTGCTGGTCGAAGTGAAAGCGGTAGTTCGCGCCGTAGTGGCTATCCCAGGTGCCGGCGTCGTCGACGAACGCCAATGCCACGTCCAAGGCGTTCAGAGCGCCGCCGCTGCGCCCAGCCCATTGCAGGAGGTCTCGCATTGGGGCGGTGCCTGCTTGCTCGCAGCCGCCGAGTTTGCCGACGAGGCAGCCACCAGTGAGGCGGAAGAAAGCGACGTCATCAGGGCCGCGGCCGTCGAGTTTGGCGAATGTGGCCTGACGCGCGCCGTTCTGGTAGTTGATTTTGGCGAAGACGCTGAGTTTCTTCGGCTCCAAGACGCCGTTCTCGTAGGTGATGTCGAGCACCGGTAGGGCATAAGAAATTTGCGAGCCGCGGCAAAGGCGGACGGGGCCGTCCGATTGACAGCTGACGAAAGTCGCCATGTCGTATGGGTATTCGCTCTTAACGGTCGAATTGTCCGAGGGCTTGGCGCAAGCAGCGACGGTCAGGAAGAGGAGGCTGGTCAAAATCGGTTTCATGGGACACTCCGGTTGGAGGCTGAGGTGACACCTCGGCGAACGGGCGCATTATCGGCATTTCGGGGACGAAGAATAAGGCGTTACCGACCGAGTTGCGGAATCGCACAACGGAATGGGCGCGGCCGCGCGGGGCTCAGGCCATCCAAATTTTATTTAATGATATTAATATGTTGATACCTATCTAAAGAATTCCACCAGGGCTCCGACGAACGCTTGGTGAACCGCCATAATTTCAAACCTCTTTCGCTGCTCGGCCTGGCGCTTGCCGCTGCCTTGGTCGCGCCGTCGGCGCTCGCCGCGCCTGCCGGGAAGAAGAGTGGGGGCGGCGGAGGCGGCGCTCGCAGCGTCGCCGCGCTCAGTTCCGTTGAATTTGGCATGAAGGGCCTGTTCGACCTCGACACCAACGACAGCACCGCGGCTTACGTCGATCTGACGCTCGGGTACTTCGTGCTGCAAGGCGTGGAAATTGGCCTGACGACGATGCAAGGCACGACGCCCAACGGGCAGCGCGACACCTCGGGTCTTTTCGGCGAATACGACTTCGTCAACAGCACCCAATACATGCCGTTCTTCGGGATGGCCATCAAACATGCCGCGCCGCCAACGGGCGTCGAACAGCGCGACGCCATTTTGGGTTCGGTTTATTTTGGCAACAACCTGGTGATCGCGCCCAACGTCGCGCTTTCGCTGACCGCGCAGTTGGCTTGGTCCGACCAAAAAGCCCTTGGGGCCGCTTCGCAGCGTAAAAAGTCGGGCCGGGACATTAACCTCGGGCTTCGGCTCTTTTTCTGACCGAGGGCCTCAAGTGCCCTCTTCGTCGGACTTGCTGCCTTCTTTCGGCGCTTCTTCCTTCGGGGCGTCGTCGGGGATCGGCTTGTCTTCGCGGTCTTTCAAGACTTTGGGGGGCAGCTTGTCGTCGGGAACGCCGCCGCCGGCGCGTTGGCCTTGGAACTTCGACCAGCTCTTCAGGTAGGTGAAGGCGGTGATCAGCTGGCTGTCGTCGCGCATTGGCTCCGACCACTTCTTCACGGACTGCATGACGTCGGACTCCTTGGCGAGGTCGCTCAAATCGTCGCTGACGATGTGGCCCTCGAGGTCCGATTCTTTACGATACTCCTCGTCGTCACCGGGCTTCGCGGTCTTGTTGCGCGTGCCTTGGCGCGTACCTTTCGACTTCATCGCCACGACGATGTCAGGCGTGATGCCTTTCGCTTGGATCGAGCGATCTTTCGGCGTGTAGTAGCGGGCGACCGTCAGTTTCAAACCCGAGCCGTCGGGCAGCGAAACGAGGGTTTGCACGGAGCCTTTGCCGAAGGTCGTCGTTCCCATGATCAAGGCGCGTTCGTGGTCTTGGAGCGCGCCCGCGACGATTTCCGAGGCCGAAGCCGAGCCGCCATTGACCAAGACGACGATCGGGAAGCCGGTATAAGTGCCGCGCTTGGTGGCGAACTCGCGCTCGACGCGGGAGTGGTCGCGGCCGACAGTCGAGACGATCAGACCGCTTTCGATGAAGAGGTCGCAAACGCGGACGGCTTGGTCGAGGAGGCCACCCGGATTGTCGCGGAGGTCGAGGACCAGGCCGCGGAGATCCGCCTTCTTTGACTTCAGGACGTCACCGAGCTCTTCTCCGGTGTTCTCTTGGAAGCTGGCGATGCGGGCGTAAGCGATGCCTGGGGCGAGCTGGTCGCCGCGCACGGATTTCACCTTGATGATCTCGCGCGTCAATTCGAACGACAGCGGGTCTTTCGTGCCTTCGCGTTTGATGTCGAGCTTCAAGGTCGATCCCGGTTCGCCGCGCATGAAGTCGACGGCGTCGGTATTTTTCAGGTTCTTTAGCACTTTACCGTCGATGGCGATGATCTCGTCGCCAGATTTGACTCCCGCGGTATAAGCCGGGGTGTCCTCGATCGGCGAGACGACGATCAGGCGCTCGTTGTTGTCCTTGTCTTTCTCGGTGGAGACGATGATGCCGACGCCGCCGAACTTGCCTTGCGTGTCGATCGTCAGCTGCTCAAAGGCCTTCTTCGGCATCAGTACCGTGTGCGGGTCGAGCTTCTCGATGATGCCCTTCAACGCGTTGGTGATCATTTCGTCGGGCTTCACCTTGCCTTCGTCGACGTACATCGTTTCGAGGTAGTACAGACCGCGCGCGAATGTCTCGAGCGGCTGATAGCGCGTGTCGACTTGCGGTAAATTGTTGTTCGGATCTTTCGTGGCAGCGCCGACCGGAGTGGCCGCGGCCAAGCCGACGAGCGCGACGAGACTCAAATGCCTGACGACGGGTAGACGGCGGAAAAGCGGAAAATCGCGCACGCGTGACGCCTCGGAAGTCATGGGTCAAATAGCCTGGATACGGCTCGGATTCTCGAACGTTATCCTTCCCCGGTGAGTTTGGGAAGGGGGATCGCGCTTAAAAGACCGATCTGAACGGGCAAATCGTTTAGATTCTGTGCCGTTACCCGCGACGGTTGTTCGTCGGCGCCGAGGCTACCGACTTCAAGAGTCGCGTCGCGCGAGCGCGATCATCATCGGTGATTCCCTCGATCCGTCCATACTGAATCAGCATGCGACGAGCGTCGACATACTTGCCCGTGCGCATATAGAGACTCGTCAAAGCTTGCACGGGTTCAAAGCAAACGAGGCAATGATCCATCGACTTCCGATAGGCTTTGATGGCCATCGCCGGTCGCTTCGTCTTCGCGTAAAGGCGCGCCAATTCCAGGTGCGAAGGGAAAAACGTCGGATTTTCTTCCAGCGCTTTTTGAAACCACTTTTCGGCGAGCGCGGCGCGTTTTTGCTGGACGAAGTTGAGACCCATGTTGTGCAAGATGCGTTCTTTGTAACGGTACTTGTCGCGGTCGGCCTGCTTCATAAGCGCCGTCAGCAGGCGCTCAGCTTTGTCGAAATCGCCGGTGTCGAGGTAGGCGGAGCTCAAGTTGAGGCCGGTGCCGACCTGGTGGTCGAGTTTGTAGGCAATTTGAAAATGGGTGATGGCCCGGGCGCTGTTCTTCAGCGAAAGCTGGGTCAGACCCATCAAATTTTGCAGCGACGCGTCCTCGGGGAACTGCAGGAGGAGGCTCCGGAGGCCCTCCATGGCTTGTTCGGGCTTACCCGTGTCCAAAGCATTGCGGACCATGGCCTTCTGGCTGTCGATCAGCTGCTGTTCCTTGCTTACCGTGTCCTTCGGCGGGGTGGTTTGACAGCCCCCGAGCGGACAAGCTAAACTGAAGATTACGCACAGGATTTTTAGGCGGAAGCCGGGACAAGTTGATGGGTTGCCGAGCATTCGGGAGCCTCTAACGCAAAAGCGAGTGGGTAGAAACCGGTACGTTGGGTTCCTCCCATTATACCAGATCCGTCCTTCAAGCTGCAGACCGAGGCCCAAACATGGACGACCAAGCCAAAGATCCGCATAGCTGGCCCGCCGGGGAAACAGGTATCGAAGGCCGTCGCGAACTCTTCGGCCAGAAGCTGAGAGCCGCGCGCGAAGCCAAGAACATAAGCACCCAAGCTCTCTCCCAGTCGACTCGCATCAGCATCAACTTCATCGAGGCGCTGGAATGTGGCGCCATGGAAAAGCTCCCCGGTGCGGTTTTTGGTCGCGGCTTCGTGCGCAACATCGCCAAGACTATCGGTGCCGACAGCGATGCTTATCTTGCTGAATTTACGTCGCTTTGGGACCGTCCGGAGCCGACCTCGGTACTCAAGGTTCAAATAAAGAACAAGCCCGGCGCCGGCCAAAGCGACGCCTGGGTCAAGTCCGTGGCGACCACCCGAGGAATTCTTAGACGTGGCTCGGCACTGAAGGTGATCTTCCCCGTGGCGGTCGTTGGTTTGGTGGCTCTCGCTCTAGGCTTTGGCGCGGGTCGCATCAAGAACGTGCCGTGGGCGAAGTATCTGCACGCGACGTCGGCGTCCATCACTGCCGTGGAAACGCCGGCCCCGCCGGCACATGTGACCCAACTCGATTTGACGCCTCCTCCCGCCGAGGCGCCTAGAGCCGCCGCCGCCGCCGAGCCTGACTCCGTCGCATCGTCGCCGCCCCCCGCGGAAACGAAGACCGAAGAGCAGCCAATCGCTGACAAAGCCGTTGAAACACCGGCCGAGGCCGTCGAAGGCGCTGCCAAAGGCACCGACCAGGTTCTCGAGCTAACCGTCACCGAGCCGGTTCGCGTGCGCATCGACGTCGACTCGGGGAGCACGGTCACCAAGGAGCTGGCACCGGATACCTATCGGTTTTCCTTCAACAAGAAGGCCGATTTATTGATTTACGACGCTGCCGCGCTGAAGATTTCTTACAACGGCCGCGCTCTCGGCACGCTTGGCAGCAAAGGCCGCGTCCGCCGTTTGAGCTTCTTGGCCGAACCGGAAACCAGCAAAAAGCTCTAATTCTCCCAAGGACCTCAAGCGCCTTGAGAGGCTTGCCTCGCCGAGCAATGGGCCGGGTCCTAAAGTTCAGTTCCGGGAATCCGATCAAACCCTTGAAGGTCCTTACGGGACCTGGCGGGGATTCAGCGGGACGGAACTTGAGGGCCCCTTAAAGAAGGGTCTGAGTTCTTACGGAGATGGACGGAGAGTGCAGGCCCAGTGATGGGCCAAGTCGCCAGGAGGGCGATTTAGATCTCCTCACTTGCTTCCCAGCCAATCAGATGCCGGGCGGGGCGCGTAAGCGTCCCGCCTCGACCTTTTTCGCCCGAAAAGGTAATTGTAACGGCTTGAGTACGGCACCGAAGACATTGATAACGCTCGAAGACCTGCAGGCCGTCCGCGACGACTGGCAAGCGTACGGCGCGCGCGTCGCCTTCGTCCCGACGATGGGCGCGTTGCATGAAGGCCACCTGTCTCTGGTGAAGCAAGCGCGTTCGCTAGCCGACCGGGTTTTGGTCTCGATCTTCGTCAACCCGACGCAGTTCGGTCCGACCGAGGATTTCTCGAAGTACCCGCGGACGTTGAAGTCCGATCTCGACCTCCTGACGAGCCAGGACGTCGAGGCGGTGTTTCTCCCGAACGCCCAGACGATGTACCCGGACGGCTTCCAGACCTACGTCCACAACACCGAGATGTCGCAAGGACTCTGCGGCGCATCGAGGAAGAACCATTTTGAGGGCGTGCTGACGGTCGTCCTGAAGCTCTTGAACCTGGCGCGGCCCGACGTCGCGCTCTTTGGGAAGAAGGACTACCAGCAGTGGCGGCTCATCGAGAAGATGGCCGAAGATCTGCACCTCAAGCCAAGAATTGTTGGATCAGAGACTCTACGCGAAGCCGACGGCTTGGCGATGAGCAGCCGCAACCGCTTCCTGTCGGACGTTGAACGGAAGCTAGCGGCGCGCCTTTACCAAGGCCTCCAAGCCGGGCAGGCAGCGGCCAAAGCCGGCAAGAGGGAAGCGAGCGAGATCGTCGCCGCGTTCCAAAAGGTCGCGGGTGAAGTGCCTGGCATCGACCTCGAATACGTCGAGCTCAGGCGCCGGCAAAATTTGAAGCCCGTGGAAGGCAAACTCGACGGTCCAGGCGTGCTGCTTTGCGCCGCGCGCGTCGGCACCACCCGCTTGATCGACAACCTGGAATTGGACTGACTTTTGGCCAACCTGGCACGCAATTCGATGCAATTCTTTTGGTGGCTGAGGAACGTCTTGTTCCTTTGGGTCAAAACCAAGGTCGTGCCGGCGAATCCGGTGACCGAGTTGCAGCTGAAGCCAGGCGTACCCGTCTGCTACGTCTTGATGTCGCGTTCGGTGAGCGACCTGCTGGTCCTCGACCAAGTGTGCCGAATCAACAAGCTGCCGCTTCCTCAACACAAGACGAAAGCGCTGCGGAACCCCGGCGCCGCCTCTTACATCTATTTGCACAAACTCGGCCTTCTGCAGATGGAACGGCCGTCGGCGAAGGCTCCGGCGCCGCCGTTGACGCGCCTTGTCCAACAAGCCGAGGCCGATCCGGCCATGGAAGTGCAGATCGTCCCGGTGTCAGTCTTCTGGGGTCGGAATCCGGGGCGCGAGGAGCGCTCGATCCTGAAGCTCCTCTTCTTCGACGACGAGCACGCTGGTGTCCTGCAGAAGTTCTTCATCGTCTTGGCCCAAGGGCGCTCCAACTTCGTCCAGTTCGGCAAAAAGGTCTCGCTCCGTGAACTGGTCAACGAGAAAGCCGGCGTCGAGGAGACTTCGAAAAAGCTCCGCCGCGTCCTGCGCGTGCACTTCCGCCGTCAGCGCAACGCCGCCATGGGCCCGAGCCTGCCGAGCCGCGCTAGCGTCGTGGCGCAGCTCCTTCGCCAAGCGCCGCTCCGTAACGCGATCCAAGACGAGGCCCGGAAGAAGAAGATCCCGCTCGACCGCGCCACCGGTCGGGCGAGGCGTTACCTCATGGAGATCGCCGCCGAGCAGCAATATTCAATGGTGCGGCTTGCCGATATCTTCTTGAGCTGGCTCTGGAACCGCCTCTTCAACGGCGTCGTCATCAAGCACGTGCAGAGGCTCCGCGAGATCGAGCACACGCACGAGATCGTTTACTTGCCGAGCCACCGTAGTCACATGGACTACCTGCTCCTGTCTTATTCGCTTTATTATGAAGGCTTCGTGCCGCCGCACACGTTCGCGGGCATCAATCTCAACTTTTGGCCCGTTGGGCCGATCCTGCGCCGCTGCGGCGCGTTCTACGGGCGGCGCTCGTTCGGCGGCAACCGGCTCTACACGGTCGCCTTCAATGAGTACGTGCACTACCTTCTGACCAAGGGCCATCCGGTGAAGTTTTATCCGGAGGGTGGTCGGAGCCGCACCGGCCGCCTGCTCAGCCCGAAGACTGGAATGCTGTCGATGGTCGTGCAGAGCTACCTCCGGAATTCCGAGAAGCCGATCGTCTTCGTGCCGGTCTTCCTCGGTTACGACAAGGTCATGGAAGTTCGCACTTACCAGACCGAACTGCGCGGCTCCGCCAAGCGCAAGGAATCGGTGGGGCAGCTCTTCAAGGCTCGCCGTGTCCTGAAGACCAACTTCGGCAAGGCCTACATCGGCATAGGCGAACCGATCTATTTGAAAGAGTATCTCGACGAGAAGCACCCGACCTGGCGCGACGAGGAGCGCGAGCCCGAACACAAACCGAAGTGGCTCAACCCAATAGTCAGCGGCTTGGGCGTCGAGGCGTTGACGCGAGTGAACAGCACCGCGATCGTCAGCCCGCTAGCTCTCTTTGCTTTGGTCATCCTGTCGTCGCCGACGAAGGCAATGGCGGAAGAAGATCTCGTCTACCTCATGGAAAAACTAACCGCGGCGATGCGTGAAGCCCCCTATGGCCGCGACGTCGTTTTGCCCGATGGCACGGCGGTGGATCATTTAAAGGCGGCGATGGCCGTCGCCGAGATCGAGCGTTTCCAACACCCCGGCGGCGACGTCATCTTCGTCAGCGAGCGCGAAGGCGTGCTCCTCACCTACTACCGCAACACCGTTCTGCATTTGGTCGCGGTGCCGTCCTTGGTCGCCAGCTTCTACCAGCACAACGACCGGATGCGCGAGGACGAGTTGATCCGCGGCTGCGCGAGGCTTTACCCGTTCTTGAAGTCGGAGTTCTTCCTGCGTTGGCCGACCGACGAAGGCGAAAAGGTGATCGCCGGCGTGATCGAGGCGTTGATCCGGCAGGGTCTGCTCTTTCGGACCGAAGGCGGCTACGTCCGCCGGCCGGAAGTCACGAGCCGCGACCTCACTAGTCTCATGATTTTGAGCCGGGCGATGGGTCATACGCTCGAACGCTACGCCATTTCGACGTCGCTTCTCGCTCGGCACGGAGCCGGCAGCGTCATTGACCGCAAAGAATTCGAGACGCAGTGTCAATTGATGGCCCAACGCATCTCCATTTTGAACGGCATCAACGCTCCCGAGTTCTTCGACAAAAGCTTGTTCAAGAACTACATCGGCCTCCTCAGCGAGCATCACTTCGTGCAGGAGAACGGCGACGGCAAGTTGGTGATCGACGCCAAGATTCGCGAGATCGCCGAGACGTCGGTGAACCTCCTGTCCGGCGACATCCGTCAAAGCATTCAACGCATCGCGATTTCTTAAGGTGAGAAGCTAGTGGCGCGATGGCGTGAAAAAGATACGGACCGGATGGAGCGCGTCGGCAAGATCCGCAAGCGGTCGCAGAAGAAGACGCGCGCCTCGAACCTCCACGAGAAGTTCGAGATGAAAGAGGAGAAATGGCCGCTTGGCGGCGAGACGGGCGGCTTCGCCGCGCGCGTCGTCGAGGTGCACAAGCGCTACGCCTTCGTGTCGACCGAGCCCGAGCTCGGTAAAGTCGACACCCGCGACGTCTGGTTGGCGGAAGTGGCGCGGAAGTTCCTCGTAGCCCAGCGTGTCGAGCGCAACTTCGTCGCCGTCGGCGACCGCGTGCTGTGCACGCCCGACCGCGAGCAGACGATCGAAAAGAAGACCGACCTCCCGAAGTGCGTCATCCAGAACATCGCGCCGCGCCACGCCAAAATCGCCCGCCTCGATCCGCACACGCCGGGGCTCGAGCACGTCTTGGCCGCCAACATGGACCAGGTGATGGTCGTGGCGAGCTACCAAAACCCGACGGTCAAGTGGGGCCTGATCGACCGCTATTTGGTGTTGGCCGAGGCGGAGAACGTCCCGGCGATCGTCGTCCTGAACAAGCGCGACCTCTTGGACGAGAAGGGCAACGAGGAGTTCGCCGCCGAGAGCCGCGCCACCGCCGACATCTATCGGGGCCTCGGATACGAAGTCTTCTCGCTGCAAGCCAACGCCAAGGGCGCCGCCAAGGACCTCGAGATCATACGCTTGGGCGAGATGCTGGCCGGCAAAATCACGCTGCTCTCGGGCCATTCCGGGGTCGGCAAGTCGTCGCTCGTCAACTTGTACAAGCCCGAGATCATCCAAGCGGTCGAGCCGGACGAGGACATTTTCTACAAGGGTCGCCATACGACGTCGTTCGCCAGCTTCATCAAGCTCGGCAAGACCGGTGGCTTCGTCATCGACACGCCGGGGATCCGGAGCTTCACCTTCGAGGAAAAGAGCGCGATCGAGCTGAGCCATTGCTTCGTCGAGTTCCGCCCGCTCCTTGGTAAGTGCAAGTTCCGCGAATGCGCCCATCAGGAAGAGCCGGGCTGCGTCGTCCGCGAGGCGGTGGAGGCGGGAACGATCTCGCGCTGGCGGTACCGATCCTATCTGGGAATTTTGCTCGGCGCCACGGGGCGCGAGGGACGAATCCGCGATCTGCCACTAGATCCGGAATAGAAGAGAAGAGGAGGGAGACACATGGGTTTCGCTTATCAAGAAGACGAAGAGTTAGCGTTGATGCGGGCCTCGGTGCGCAAGTTCGCCGAGACGGAAATCGCGCCGAAGGCCCACCACCTGGACGAGAAGGAAGAGTTCTCCGTCGAGTTGACCCGCGGCATGGGCGAGCTCGGCC
>JAYWBY010000564.1:0-10128 GCA_043781115.1 Pseudomonadota bacterium | reverse complement strand
TGACGAGCAGCGGCTCCTTCGAAGAGGGCGAGGAGGTGGACGTCGAATACGATCCGCAGCGCCCCGAAGAGACCGTGCGTATTGCTTCCGGACTCACGATGCTCGAAATCGCCTTTGGCGTGTTAGGCGCGTTCATGATTTATCTAGGCACCAGCGAAAAGCTCCGCTGGACGAAAGCCATAAAAGGAGGTGCTTGATGTTCCGTCCCGGTCTCGGCGAGATGATCCTGTTGTTCGCGGTCGTGGTGTTGCTGTTCGGAGCCAAGAAACTCCCGGGCCTCGGCGGAGCCATCGGCGAGAGCATCAAGAATTTCAAGAAAGGCATCGGCGAAGGCGCCAAGGAGGCGGCCAAAGACCCGGTTCTTGGGACCACCAAGACGCCTGAGCAGATCGCGGCGGAAGGCCGCGCAAGTGTCAACGACGTAGACAAGCGGCCGTAGATTCGCCGCCCGACGGGTAGGGCTGGCTTATCCTATCCTATTGATAGTCATGCGTATTTTTGCCGCTTAACGGCAAGCTGAAGCAAGAACGGGTCTTGCACTGCCAAGCATCGGGAAAGTGGGTCTGCCTTAAGACTGGGTCTCTCTCCGTCTTATGTCTTGCCCAAAGACACTCCTGAGCTTGGAGCTGACACCGTGGTTGCCGTAACACTCGTTCGTAGATCTTTGCTTATCCTCACTGGCATGGGCGCGCTGACACTAGCCGTCCTGACGATGGCGCCCGACACGGCGCTCGAGTTGAAGGCGCAAGGGCTCGGCCCGGTGCTGCCGCTCGCGACGTCGAGCTTCGACTTGCCGGGCCTGAGCGATGCGCTCCGCGACCCGTCGCTGGTCAAACGCCGCCCGGAAGACGACGGCGACGCCAACCGCTTGGCTTCCGAGATTAAAGAGCTGCGCAGCGACTTGAGCCGAGCCGCCGGCGAACGCGCCGCCGAGCTCAACGAGCAAACGTACCAAGACTACGCCATCCTCGCGTATTATTTCGAAGACATCGCCTCTGGCCGCCTCGCAGGCGACAAGGGCAAAGCCAGCGCCAACCTGCAGACGGTTCGCGGACTTTTGGCCCAGTACGCCACGGCCGCCGAACGCACGAGCAAAGACGCGCGCGTCAAAGCGCGGGCAGAATTTCACCTTTACGCCGCCCAGTATCTTTCCGGCCAAAATCGCGGCAAAGCCATCCAAGGCCTGAAGGACCTCGCCAAGGCGAGCCTCGATCAAAACCTCAAGAACCGCGCCGCGATGATGGTGGCCCTCGGTCAACTCGACTCCGGTTCGGCCGCAGACAAGGCGAAAGCGCAAGCGTCGTTGAAGAACCTCGCCGCTTCTTTGCCCGCCGCCGCGCAAGTCGCCGTGCGCCTCGACCTTGGCAGAAGCCTCGCGGGACTTAGCCGCGCCGGCAAGAAAGTTCAAGCGACCAACCCGGCTTACCGCGGCCAGCTCGCCGCCGCTTCGCAAAAAGCGTCAAGCTTGGCTCCGGCCGACAAAGAGCGCGCCTTGAACTACACCATCGCTGTTTGGCGCCAAGGCGAAGGCCGCGCCATGCAGTGGAGCAAAGTGCCGTTTAGAATGTCGGCTTACGGGCAGTCCCTGACCGTCAAGGCGATCGTCGAACGCGCTGCTCTGGAAGACTGGGCCCAGAATCGTCGTCCGCAGGCGATCCGGAAGTATGAAAGCCTGGCGAAGAGCCTTACCGGCAACGCCACGCGCGCCGAACTCGACCTCAGAGCTTTGGAAATGCAACGCGGCGTCTACGCTACCGCGAAAGACCCGAAGCCCTTCGAACGCGCCCTGGTCAATGCCGAGAAGACGTACCTCGATACGGGCCTCCTCGGTGACGGCAACGAAGCGAAAGTGAAAACCGTGCGTGCCGAGATCCTCCGCCGCCACAAAGGCCTGGTTTACGGTGAAATGGCCCGCGTCGCCACGGCGCAAGCGTCCACCGGTGAGCGCAAACGCGCCATCGGCATGGCCCAGAACTACCTGCGCTCGACCGACGACCTAGCCGAAGTCGAAACCGTCAAAGGCAAGATCGCCAATCTCTACGTCTTGAGCAACATGCACTCTGAAGCCGTCGGGCTCTACAAAGAGCTCGCCGAGACGTCGAAATCCGACAAAGTGCCGCAGTACTGGGGCTTGGCCATCAAGTCGCAAAGCGTCCTCGCTGCTTGGCCGTCGGACGTGCCGTGGCAAGGCGTCAAAGGCGGCAAGGAAGCCGAACGCGAAGAACTCCTGAACCTCTACAAGAAGCTCGCCGAAACGTCGCCTAACAAGGCCGACTGGTTCGTCGCCGCCCAAACTGGCCTGCTCGACATCCAACTCGGCCGGGGCGACGCCGCCTTTGCCGCTTGGCGCGAGAAGCTTGCGAAAGACTCGAACGGCAGCCACGCCGCCAACGCCGCTGGTTACATGATGATCGCCTATCAAAAAGCCGGCGCCTGGGGCGACGTGGAAGCCTTGGCGCGCTTGGCTCTCGGCCACAAGATGCAGCCTCTTTATCGCAATGCTCCGGTCGTCGCCAACGACATGCTGGCGCTCGCACTACTCGAAGGCGGCAAGAAATCTTTGGAAGCCGGCGAATTTCCCGTCGCCGTCCTGAAACTCAAAGAGTTCGTGGCCCAGCACCAAGACGCCAAGCGTCACGACGAAGGCTTCTTCTTGCTTAGCTCGGCCTACCGCGGCGCCGGTCAACATTCCGAAGCCATCAAGACGCTGCTCGCCTTCGCCGACCGCTACCCGCGTTCGACTTATGCCCGAACCGCAATGCTTAACGGCGGCGACTGGTCGGCCCCTATGGCCTTCGAAGACAACGCCATGTTCTTCTACAACCGTTTCCTCACTGGTTTCAGCGGCGACGCCGAAGCCCCGCGCGTTCGCGAATCCTTGACGGCCCTCTACATGGGCCGCGAACTTTATGCCGAAGCCCTCGGAATCTTGAATAGCGTCGTGCGCAACCCCTCGACTCCCGGCGAGCAAAAAGCCCTGGCCGTTGCCGAAATCATGGACATCGAAGAGCGCCACGGTTCGATGCAGCGCGCGTCCTTGGCCGCCGACCTCTTGATCAAAGGCAAAAGCGTCAACGAAGCCATGAAAGCCAACGCCTACCCCTTGAAGGCCCGCATGGCCCAAAGCGGCGGCCGTAGCGCCGAAGTTCGCGGCATCGAAGCGACGCTCTCGAGCCTCGGTTCGAGCCAAGAAACGCAAGAAGCGATCGGCGAAGCGCGCTACCTGATGGCCGTCAACCAAGCGAAGGGCATCGCCAAGAAGTACTACAACCTCGAGTTGACCAACCCGGAAGGCATCTTGGCGCAACGCTACGAAGCGTTCAAACAAGCTCGCGCCGCTTACCAGCACGTTTGCGAAGGCGGCATCTCTAGCTTCTGCGCCCCGGCGATGGTCAAGCTGACCCAGATGTCTATGAACTTCGTCAAATCGATCGAAGACATCATGGTCCAAGAGACCTTGGCGAGGAACCTCGTCGCCCACTTCAACGGTTACAAACAATCGGTATACAATGACGTCTCGAAGACTTCTGAGCGCGCCGACGCGAAAGCCACGGCTTCCTTGAAAGAAGGCGCCACCGATCCTTATTGGACCGAGGCCGTCCTCTGGCAAAACACCGCCGATTGGAACTTCGATCGGGTGAGCGGCGAAACGGGTAACGGATATGTCCAATGGTCGGTCAGCGACCCGAAAGCGGCGGAGTAAGCCATGACCTTGCAAAAAAACACGATGAAATCCCTTTCCTTGGCGCTGCTCACCGCGGCGGTGGTGCAGACCACGGCTTGCACGACCTTCGGCCACAAGGGCCCAGGCGGCGACGACGACGGCGTCGCGACGGCCAGCGAAAAGTCCAGCGTCATCATTCAAGCCGGCCAAAAAGACCCCGTCGCCTCGGCCCATGACCGGAGCTACTGGCTGGATCTCCGCCAGTCGAAGAAACTCTTGCCGAAACTCCAAGGAGCGCTTGCGACCGGTGAAGCCGAAGCGGCGATCAACTTGGCGAAAGCTTACTTGGCGAAAGACCCAGGCAACGTCGAAGCCATGGCGATGCTCGCCTCGGCCCTCGCCTTGACGCATCACTATGAACTGGCCGCCTACTACGCGACGCTCATTGAACGCGCCTCTCCCGGTCACCCCGTCGCGCTCAACGTCAAAGGCATGGCCGCGATGGTGAAGCCGAAGGCTCGCGCCGCCGACTTCCGCCTCGCCATCACGTATTTTCAGCAAGCGTTCGACGCCCACGGAGGCGAAGTCGCCGCCGGCCTGAACTTGGGCAACCTCTACCTCGAGATCGGCAACCCGGGCTTGGCCGCCGACGTCTTCGGAAAAGTCGTCGACCGCTGTGGCCATTGCACGGCCGGATTGATGGGCGAGGGCATCGCCGCCTCCCGCAACCGTGACTTCCCCAAAGCCAGCACCGCGTTCAACGAGGTTTTAAAGAAAAACCCCAATCATGCCGGTGCTTTGTACAATCTCGCCCTGGTCCAGAAGAACGGCTATAATAATAGCAAAGAAGCGGAAAAATACCTGTTTGCCGTGTTGAACGACTCCCGGACCAAAGACGCCTCGATCAAGGAGCGGGCCCAGACGGTGCTGCGCATGATCAAGGGTGAAGCCACCGCCGAAGACCGGACTGCAGTCGCTGACGAAGAGTCGGCCCCTGAAGTTCGTGACGAAGCGGGTCAGGGTGACGAACACGACGCCGAGTTGCTCATGACTGGCGCCGAGGCGGAAGACAAGTAAGAGAAGTCGACCCTCGTACTCATTGGAGCAGCGTTTGCGCGTCAAGGACTGGACGAAGACGCTGGTGCTCGCGGCCCTGACCGTGCTCGCCGGCTGCAAGCGGCAAACTTTGGGGCTCGGTCATACGACGGGCTACGTCGTCGGACCGACGAGCGATATCCATACTTTCGGAGCGGGCGGCGGCTCGGGCGACGAAGAAGTCGCCCAGCTCAGCCCCGACGTCCTGAACGGCTCCGTCCTGATCGCCACGCGGCTACAAGACAAGCGCGTCAAGTTTTGCTCCGGCAGCTTGATCGCGGCGGAGGTCCCGGGCGATCCCTATCGTGTCTTGACCAATCACCATTGCTTCGCCGAGACCGACGAAGAGGACAAGGCCAAGCCCGAAGTGCTGCCCGAAGCCTGTACGTTCACGGTCGCGCACTTCGGCTTCATCAACGGCCAAACGGCGACCAGCGCCTCCGCCGGCTGCAAGGCGGGGAGCCTCAGGACGAACTTCGACGGCGACCTGGCCGTGTTCACGCTCGACCATAATCCGCCAGAGAAATTCAAGCCGCTGCAACTCTGGGACGGGGAGGACGGCGCCGCCGGCCGCGCCGCCGCCATCGTCCATTACCCCGACACGGAAGAAAACATGGCGAGCCCGCCCGAAGGCGGCGCCCAGTTACCGACGGCCGCCGTCACGCTCAACGATTGTCAGGTTCTCGGTCTCTTTCCCGTCTCCGAATGGGACTTGGACCGGACGCTGCCGTTCAGCCTCCGTCACACTTGCGACTTGATCCACGGCTCGAGCGGCTCGGCCCTGATCGACGTCAAGACGAGCAAGATTCTCGGCGTGAACTGGGGCGGCATCAAAATTTCCTATGACGACGGAGATCGTACGGACAACGTCGCGACGCGCGCCAGCTACGTCCAGGCCTTCTTGACCTTCAAGCAAGACGCCCTAATCCAGGCCGCCGACACCAAGCGCCAACAAAATTCGCTGGCTGCGACGAAAAAAGAAGATGACGGACTCGGCGCCAAAGGAGACAACTTGAAGAAGACTTTCAAGAAGTCGTGCGGCGTCGTCAGCGCCGAAGCAGGCACAGGGACCAGCCCTTGGGTGGTCTTCTTGCTGCTCGGCTTAGGCCTCTTCTTGCCGTTCACCGTTTCTGGGCGTCGCCTCGGGGAGTAAGCATGTTCCAGCGTTGGGCATTGGCCCAGACTCTACCCCTGATTCTTGGGCTCGCCGCGACGCGAGCGCACGCGGCGGAAGCGCCGGTGGGTCCGGCCGCTGCCTGGGCGACGTCTTACCTCGTGAACTCGGTTTTCCTAGCGGAGTACGACAGCGTCCTCGCGACGTTCCCCGAAGCGAGCAAGGACCGGACGACCTACCTCGCCAGTCCAGCAGGAGTCGCGCTCGCGCGGCGCGCCGCCTTCGCCATCCAAGACATGGACGAGCAGAGCCAAGGCAGCCCGAACAAAACGCGACTAAAGACGTTGCTCGGCGAGCCAGCTTTCGCCAGCCGCCTCGACACCAACGCGGTGACCGAGACGTTCAGCGGCTTGCCGCTCCGCGATCTTTGGCTGCGCATTGCGCGCTCCTACGGCATGCCGTCGCCGAGTTGTCCGATCGACTTCGACGAAGTGAAGGCCTTTGCCGCCCACCAAAAAAAATTGCTCGCCGGCGACCACGGCGCCAATCCCAACGTGCTCTTGAAGCCCTTGGCGCAGTGGACGTTGCCGAAGGTGCAGTGCCTCGTGTTCGCGCTCATGGCTTCGACGGGCGAGGCGAAAGCGAAAGACGGTTTCGAACCTCTCGAAGTCATCCGCGCCTTGTCGCAGACAGCGTCGCCGATGGCGCGGGACTTGAGTTTGCGAGCCTTGCTGGCGGTGCGTTACCTCGAACTCGGACAATACAGCGAAACGCTCAGCGTCTTGATGGACCTTACCGACATGGACGGCGGCTACCGTTTGCCCTATGAAATGGTGCAACGGATCTTCAGCATCCGGCAACGGGGCGAAGGCGCCGTCGCCTTGCAGGGAATTTAATGTTGGCCCGCCTGTCGCTGCTCTTAGGCCTGATGCTCGGCGCCAGCGCCTCATTGGCCCAGACGCCGCCGCCAGCCGTGCCGGCGGAACCGCCGGCGCCCTCTGCCGCGGAAGGCCCCTCGACGCTCGACCGTTATCAAGACTGTTTTCAAAAAATGATCGACGCGGGCTCGAACGACAACGCCTTCATGAAAAAATGCCTCGGCCTTTCCGAGCGTCCGGCGCCGAAAAAAGGTCCCAATGGCGAGGCGCCGTTTCTAACCAAGACCGACGTCGCCGAAGTCGTCGAAAGGAGTCTCCCGGCTCTAGGAGAGTGCTACGACAAGCTGCTCGTGCAAGGCAAGGATTTAGGCGTCACGCCGGAAGGCAACGTCGATCCGCGTTTTGACGTGCTCACCGACGGTGCGGTAGACGCGGTCGCCTTCGAGCCGACCTCGATGACGGATGTCGGACTCCTCGGCTGCATTCGGCAGAAGATGAAAGCGTGGACGTTTCCCAAGTCGAACTACGGAGAGAAGCTCGCCGTCCGGCTGTCCTTGCGACTGCACGTCGCGGGTTCAGGCAAGACCGCGAAGGGTCAGATCTCGGTCGCCAAGGGGTTTCCGAAGCTCAATGGCCCCGGTTACGGTTTGGCTCCCGAGGAGGTGTTGGCGGTCTTTCGCAAGAACGTCGCCAAGGTTCGCCAATGCTACGACGACTTGGTGAAGAAAAAACCGGGAGAAACCGGCAAGGCCGCCGTCGACCTGGTCGTCAGCACGCAGGGGCGAGTCACCAAAGTCGTCTATCGCGAGCTGTCGCTTGGTGACGACGCTTTCAAGACCTGCGTTACCGGGCAGCTGAAGAAATGGAAGTTTCCAAAGCCACGCAGCGGCGAGCCGACGACGGTGAAGTACCCGCCGTTCGTGTTCGCGCCGCAGTGAACGGCTCAGCCTCTATGTCGTTCAGTTGCTGATCGGCCGTAGCTGAGGGTTGCCGCCGCTCGCGGTCTGGTCGAAGTCACAGAGACCGACGAGCCGAATGTAGGTCGGCGAGTTGGCGCCCGTCCAGTCGAAGCGCAGAGCAGTGGTGCCTTTGGGGGCTTTCAAGCGGAAGCTCCGGATCGAATCCTCGGGCGGACGGGAATGGCCGTCCGTCGGATCCGCGTATTTAGCCGTCCGGAGGCGACAGGTGTCGATGATCGTCTGCTCGCCCGCCGCCGTTTCGGCGATGACGCGCATGTGATCCTCGGCGGTGTAGGATGCGATGTCCACCTCGAGCGGCGCGGCCTTGGCGAGCGCGGCGTGAGCGTCGAGCTTGAAGGTTCCACCCTCGAAGTTGTTGAACTCGATACCGCCGCGGCAATTTGCCGGCGCCGTTTTCGGGAGACTGGGCGTCGCCGGAGCGATCGGCGGACGGCCGTGGGTTTGTGCCCCGCCCAAACATGCGGAGTCGACTAGCGCCGCCGGATCGTCGACGGGAACTACAGGGATGGCGTCCTCGGAATGATCGTCAGCCTTCGGGTCGTCGTCGGGTTTCGCATCGGGCTTCTGCCCGCCATCGGACTTCTTGGGAACCTGATCGGTGGGGACCTTGTCGTCGTCGTCGTCGTCGTCGACTCCGGCGCCCTTGCCCCCGTCTTTCTTCGCACTCGCCTTACTGGAGTCGCCGCCGAAATTGTTTTGGTCGCACGCGGAGGCGAGCGCCCAAACCGAGCAGGCTACGACCATCAAAGTCGTGCGAGAGGATGCGCGCATCGAGTCTCCCTTGTAACAAGCTGAGGTACTTTTTCTCTATCGGTAAGTCGGCGTCCCGGCTGGAATGCGCGGCGATTTACGTTTGTTTACCCGGTGTTGCCCCCGGTATTTGGCTACACGCCGGAAACGCGAAGCGGCTCCGAGCCCCAGAGGCCCGCCTATAACTATTTAATATTCATGGGATAACAGTGCAGCCTGCCGATCTTGCTAAGGCTTTTCGGGCGGTTGCCGATACGCCTTCAGCAGGATCATTCTATAAATTGATAGGGTTTTGCGATGAAACGATCTTTAGCCGTGGCTCTTCTTTTGGTCGTCGTCACCGGTTTCGCGTGTAAGCGCAACAGCGACGGAGGCGACGATGGATCGCAGATCATGTTCGACGACACCGTCGCCGAGCTGGTGTCGATCACGTCCCTGACGCCGGCCGAGCAGGTGGAGATCTGCAAGCACTCTGTCATGATCATGTTCGTCGGCAACGCCGAGGGCGTCGAATACGAACAGGTCGCTGGCTCACGGCCGCCCAAGGCGACCGGCCCGTCGGTCGACCTAGGCCAGGTCATCCACCACGAATTCGATGAATTGAAGTCGTCCATCGGCACCCATCAGTGCGGTCCCTACGCCCGCAAGATGAAGGGCCAACTGGGTGGCGTCATGCTGGCCACGGTTTACGACGGTCCCGGTCAAGACGACTCGGAAGTCGAAACGACTTGGTACCGCTGGACGGGCGACGGCCACCGGTTCGAAGCCGAGCCGACGAAATCCTGGGTCACGGACAAAGACGGCAAACTCAAGGCCAAGGGCGACAGCGACAAGTTCGAGCTGCACCTACCGACCATGGTATCGGGCCTGGCGTCGCAGTTCGTCGCCATGTCTCCCGAGGGTTTCGACCAGACGATGTACTTCTTCAAGTCGCACGGCGGCCGGCTGCTCAACGACCAAGAAGACGGCGCGCCGATCGGCGTCAGCTTGCTGCATTTGCTGAAGCCCACCGCCGACCTCGAACGCTGGGGCGACAACGCCAAGCACGTCTTCCTCTTCGACCCGCACGCGCCGGACGGCGTCAAGCGCGCCACCGAGCCAGAAATTTTCGGGGCATATTGGAACAAGGACAATGCCTGTGACATCCTCGGCAGCGACGCCTCCGTTGACCGGACGAAACTTGCAGCCGCGGAAGTCTGTGGCGTTTGCGCCGATTCGCTCCGGAAAGACGGTAAGCCGCTCGGCGTGTTCGCCAATTGCAAAGTGGCCGACGCCACGGCGCAACAGACCTTGAATCCGACGGCCGGCGGTAACAGCACCTTGAATCCAACCGGCGGCGGCAACTCGACGTTGAACGCCACGGCGGGCGGCAACAGCACTCTCAATGCGACCGGCGGTGGCAACAGCACCTTGAACGCCACGGCTGGCGGCAACTCGACGCTGAACGCAACGGGCGGCGGCAACAGCACCCTGAACGCCACTGCTGGCGGCAACTCGACGCTCAACGCAACGGGCGGCGGCAACAGCACCTTGAACGCCACTGCTGGCGGCAACTCGACGCTCAACGCGAACGGCGGCGGCAACTCGACGCTCAACGCGAACGGCGGCGGCAACTCGACGCTCAACGCGAACGGCGGCGGCAACTCG
>JAYWBY010000563.1:0-3688 GCA_043781115.1 Pseudomonadota bacterium | reverse complement strand
TCGGCTTGGCGAAGGTCGCCAGCAGAGCTCCCGCCGATGCGACGCCGAGGCTCATCGACAGCATTTGAACCATCGAAAACAGGCTGTTACCGCTGCTGGCCTGCTGCGGCGGCAAATCTTTTAGGGTCAAGGCGTTCATGGCCATGAACTGTAGCGAGTTGACCGCGCCGAAGACCGACAACTGTACGACGATCAACAGGATCGGAAGGTCGTCGTCGACCAAGCCGAAGCCCGCCACCATCAAGCCGACGAGGACGGTGTTGACCAAGAGGAAACGGCGGTAACCGGCGCGCAAGATCAGCGGCGGTCCCCAGCGGCGTGCGAGAATGCCAGTCACCGCCGTCGGCACCATCATCATGCCGCTTTGCAGTGGCGTGAAATTCATGGCGACCTGAAGTAGCAACGGGATGAGGAAGGGCATGGCGCCGGCGCCGATGCGCGCAAAGAGGTTGCCTAATAGGCCGACGGCGTAGGAATGCGACTTGAAGAGTTTTAGGGAAAAGAGCGGCGACTTCCCGCGCGCGGCGTGCAGCCAATAGGCGGCCAGACAGGCGAGGCTCGCCATCAACATGACGACGACGAGACTCAGGCCCAGGCCGAATTCCGACAGGCCGTCCAACGCGAAGGAGATTGCCGCCATGCTTGTCGACAGGAGAAAGAAGCCTTTTAGGTCGAATTTCCCGAGATTTTCGAACTTGTCGTTGGGCATGCGAGCCCAGGTGATGAAGATCCCGACGACGCCAATCGGAACGTTGATCAAGAAAATCCAGTGCCAAGATGCGATCTCGACGATCCAACCGCCAAGCGTCGGACCGAGAAGCGGACCGATCAGAGCGGGGACTGCAACGAAACTGATCGCCTTCAGGAAGCGGTCGCCCGGAAAGGCGTGCAACACCGCCAGGCGCCCGACGGGAATCAACATCGCTCCGCCCAAGCCTTGCAAGAAGCGTGAGGCGACCAAGGCGACGAGCGACTGGGACATCGCGCAAGAGACGGACCCAAGAGTAAAGAGGATGATCGCGGCGCAGAAAGTGTTGCGCGTGCCAAAGCGGTCCGCGATCCAGCCCGAGGCGGGAATGAAAAGCGCCAACGTCAGTGAGTATGCAATGACGACCGAGTGCATCGACAGCGGGCTCTCGCCGAGGGAAGCCGCCATCGACGGCAGGGCCGTGTTGACGATCGTCGAGTCGAGGGTTTCCATAAAGAAGCCGACGGCGACGATCCAGAGGAGGATGTCGCGGGGCTTTCCGGTCGTCGGTTGGAGCGTAGCCTGGGTCGCAGTCACGTTTGATTTGTACCAACGAATTTAGTCTCTTGCAACCGTCGAACGGAAGGGGTTCACGGTTCCGCGCAAGTTGCTGTAGATTGCGCCTCGAATGAAAATACCTCCCCGTCTCCAGCCCCTCCTTAGCGCCGGTCTAATCGAGGATGTTGTGGGCCAGTTGCAAAGCGGCAAGGAAGCCGAAGTCTATCTCGTCGAAATGAACGGCGAGCTTTGTTGCGCCAAGATTTACAAAGAGGCGAAGAATCGGACGTTCACGCAAAAGGCCCAGTACATCGAGGGTCGAAAATCGCGCAACAGCCGCGACGCCCGGGCGAAGGAAAAGGGTAGCAAATTCGGGCGGGGCGAGCGCGAGAGCGAATGGCAAAACACCGAGGTCGAGGCGCTTTACCTGTTGGCGGATGCCGGCGTCCGCGTGCCGAAACCGCTCGGCTTTCACGAGGGCGTGCTGCTGCTCGAGTTGGTCGCGGACGAGGACGGATTCGCGGCGCCGCGGCTCAACGACGTTGACCTGACACCCGCTGAGGCGCGTGCGTACCACCAGTTCATGATCCGCCAGGTGGTCCTTATGCTTTGCGCCGGCATCGTCCACGGCGACTTGTCGGAATTCAACGTACTGAAGGCCCACGACGGATTGGTCATCATCGACCTGCCGCAAGCGGTGCAGGCGACCGCCAACAATGCTTTTGGCATCTTTGACCGGGACTTGACGCAGCTGGCGGCTTACTTCGGCCGTTCGGCGCCAGAGATTCCCCAGACTCGCTACGCCAAAGAAATCTGGAAACTCTACCAAAACGGCAAGCTGAAGCCTGACAGCCCTTTGACCGGGCACTTCGTCGACAAGTCGAAGAACGTCGACGTCGCCGAGGTTCTGGACGAGATCGAAGGCGCCCGGGAAGACGCCATCGAGCAAAAACGCGGCCCGAAATAGGCAAGCCGGAGGATTTCTTGTCCCAACTCAAGTCGCTCTTTCGTCTTTGGTTCGGCTTCTCTGATCCCGTCAGCCGAGGGACCTACCTATCGTCCGGCTTCTTCCTGTTCGTCATCAAATACGTCAGCGACCTCGCATTGACCAAGCTGGCGCATGGCGATCTGTGGCCTCCCTGGACTTACCTCAACCCCTCGGTCGTCAGTCGGACGGAGTCGCTCGGCCACGCGGACCGGTGGCTTTGGGTGGCGCTCTGCGTGTTGGCGTTTCCCTTCATCTGGATCGGCGTGTCGATGAGCATGCGGCGGGCGATGAATGCCGGCCGGTCGCCTTGGTTTGGGCTGCTTTTTCTGGTGCCGGCGGTGAATGTGGCCTTGCTGTTAGTACTCGCCACGGAAGGGGAGAGGCCGGCCACGGTGCAGCCGGAAGCCACGCAAGTTCTCACCGTCGAGCGCCTCAATCGGTTCCGCGTCGCCAGCGTCGGGATCGTGGTTGGTGTCGTCATCGGTCTGGCCATGGTAGCGCTCGGCACGCTCGTGCTGCGCTCTTATAGCTCGTCGCTCTTCATTGCGACGCCGTTTTTCATTGGTGTGAGTTGCGGCTTCATCGGTAATCGCCCGGTCGTGCAAAGCGTCCAGCAAACCATGGCGCTGGCGGTGATGGCGGTTTTCGTCACCGGTCTGGTCATGCTCCTCATGGCGCTCGAAGGTGCGATGTGCATCTTGATGGCCGTGCCGTTGGCGTTGGCGATGACGATCTTTGGCTCCCTAGTCGGTAGGATGCTGGCGATGAGCAAGGCGTCGCCGATGCACGGAGCGCTGATTTTGCTGCTATTGCCGATCATGTCCGGATTCGATTCCGAGCTGCCGCCAAAGCAAGAACTGTTCGAGGCGGTGTCGTCTGTCGATATCCATGCCTCGCGGGAAGCCGTGTGGAAAAACGTCGTGGCGTTCCCGGAGATCACCGGCGAGCCGCCGTGGTTTTTTCGGCATGGGATTTCCTACCCGGTCCGCGCGCGAATCGAAGGCGCGGGGGTCGGCGCCATGCGTTACTGCGAGTTTTCCACCGGCCCCTTCGTCGAGCCGATTACCCGCTGGGAGGAGCCGTCTCGCTTGAGCTTCGACGTGACGTCGCAACCAGTGCCGATGGCCGAGTGGTCGCCGTGGAAGCACGTGGCGCCGCCGCATCTAGACGGTTACTTGCAAAGTCGGCGAGGCGAATTTCGCCTTATCGAGCTTGCCGATGGCACGACCAGGCTGGAGGGGTCGACCTGGTACGTGGTCGACGTCCACCCCAGCTTTATTGGCGGCTCTGGAGCGATTTTTTCATCACCTCGATCCACGCCCGAGTGCTGGAGCACATCAAGAGCGTGACCGAGGCGGGAAGTTAATTTTCCGGTTCGGAAACGGTGGCGTGAATCTGCAAGTCGTCGTTGTCGAAGCGCGCCACGAACGGCGTGGCGCTGACGACTTGGGCGC
>JAYWBY010000562.1:0-3688 GCA_043781115.1 Pseudomonadota bacterium | reverse complement strand
CCCAATCTGCCCCTTCGTCACGCCCGGAATTCCCGCCCCGTCCGGCGGCATTTTGACTTTCGCATCCGTCGCTTTCAGCACAATTACGAGCTCACTCTTTTCCGGGTTTCCCGGCACCACCAGCGCTTCGTCATACCCTCCGTGCAATCCACCGTCCGCGAATTCCGCCAAATGCTCCAGGCTTAAGTCGCCCTTCGGATGTGCGCCGCTGTGGCAGCCGATGCAGTAAACGTTCACGAATTTCGTTTGAATGCTTTCCACTGTCGCATCGACCTTTTGGCCATACAGACTCGGCTTGGCCGGGGGTGCCGCTTTGTCGTCGTCGCTGTCGTCGTCGCCCGCGGGCGGCGCATCGCCGGAGTCCGCTCCGTCCGGGGCATCCGCCGGAGGCGCAGCATCGCCGCCGCCCGTCTCGTTCTGGCGTGCCTCTTCATGCTTCGAGGACTTCCGGGCGCAAGCGCCTTGGACGAATGCTAAAGCGGCAAGCACGGCGACCAGCGTCGACACTTTGGCTTCGAACATAAGGATCTCCTCCTCGATTTTTCACGGTTGCTCCGCTTTCGTTATAGCCGAAAACGCCGTGTTTGAGGAGTCCGTCGAAATGGCGGTAACCCTTGGGCCCCATGGGTTACGTGGCGCGGAACATTGCCGCGTGCGTCAAGGTTCGCCGCAGTCGTCGCAAGTTACGTCGGCCGGCGATTGCCCGTTGACGTAACCCGTCAACCACGAGTTCAAGCCGACGCCGCCGCTCTCGACGCCGTAGAAATCGTCTTCTACCGTCGCGCAATGCATATTGCCCGGGCCGATGTACGAGCTGAAATTCGGCGTCGTCGCGTGGATGGCGTCGATCGACCGGTACATGCCGCCGCTCCACTCTGTCTCATCGCCGCCCATGCGGGCGAAAAAGAGTCGTTGAATGAAGTCGAACGCCGAGTTGTACTGGGCGAAGGCGACGTCGGGATAGTGCGCCGCGGCGCGCCGGTAAAATTCCGTCAGCGTCATGTGGCGATAGTCGACGGTCGCCGGGTCGAGCCCCGGGACCCAGCGCGGCGCCGCCGCTCCGATGTTCCAGAGTCCGAGCGTGTTGGCCATGAAGTCCGGCGTCATGACGCCGACCCCGGCATCGCCGAACTGGCGAACGTTGGCGTCGGGGAAATCCTCGCGAATGAGCGGCGTATAGAAGATCGAGCCGTAAGAGCCGGCGCTGCAGCCGGTCACCAGGATCTTCTCGGGAGAAGGCAGGTTCGCCTTCACCCAGTTGATCACGGCCTGGGCGTTGGCTGCGCCCCGATGATGAATCACGAAGTGCTCGCCGTTGGCGCGCGTATAAGTCGTGTCGGCGGAGCCCCAGTGCACGTCGCCGGTGCAGTACGGAACGACGACGTGCGTCCAGTCGCGGTACGGGTTTGCCGGGTTGGCCTTGTCGTAGACGCCGTGGAGACCTTCCGACGCTTGCTGGCGCAAGGCGTCGACGCTGTCGGTGAAGGTCGCCGTGGCGACGTCGCAGGTGGCGGCGTCCCAGCAGGCGCCGCCGCCGATGAAGTCGATGATCACCCGGTCGCTGGCGCCGGCGTGCACGAAGAAGGAGTAAGGCGAACCGCGAGCGCAAAGCGTGTCGCCGCCGGTGAGGTGTTCTTGCCATTCACCCAGTTGACCAAAGGCGGCTGGTGCGACCGCTATTGCGGCGAACGAGAGTAGAAGCTTCTTGAACATGCGATCCCCCAAGGGCTCAAGGCTGATTTGCCGCCAATGTAACAAACTTCAGGCGCTCTGAGTAGATATGTTAGGATTGGTAAGTCAGGAGAAACCTTGACCGAAGAACGCATCCTCGTCATCCAACTGCGCCAGCTTGGCGACATTTTGCTCACGACGCCGGTCTTGAAGGCGATCAAACGCGAACGGCCGAAGGCCCACCTGACCTTTTTGAGCCACGGCATGGGACGCTTGGTCCTCGACCAGTCGCCGTGCGTCGACGAGCACTTCACGTACTCGGACGACTTCAGCAAGATGCAGGAATGGCAGCTCAGCAAGACGCTCAAGGAGCGCCGCTTCGACCTGGTCTTAGACTTCATGAACAATCCGCGCAGCGCGTTTTACGCTCTGCGCGCCGGCGGCGAGCGCTGGGCGTTTCGCTCCGCCAGGCGGCCGGCGTACTCGCACGTCGTTCCGAAGGCGGCGACGGCCGAATACATCGTCCGCGAGAAATTTCGTCTGCTCGAGGCGGCTGGCTTCGCGCCCGCCGACGAAAAGTTGGTGCTGCCGTGGTTCGAGGCCCACACCCAACCGCTGATGCGGATGTATGCTCGCGAAGCGCGGTTTCGGGAAGCGCCGATCAAGGTGATCTTGAGCCCGACTCACCGCCGAGAAGTCCGCCAGTGGCCTTTGGCGAACTATGCCGAGCTCGCCGACCGGTTGACGAAAGAATGGGGCGCCTTGGTCCTCTGGCTCCACGGCCCAGGCGAAGAAGCGGTCGTCGACGAGGCGATGGCCCACTGCCGCCAGCCGACGCTCAAGGCTCCAAAGACCAACTTCCGCGAAATGGCGGCGCTCATCGGCAACGTCGACCTCTTCGTCGGCAACTCCAACGGCCCGAGCCACGTGGCGGTCGCGGCCAACATCTGCTCGCTGCAGCTCCACGGACCGACGAACGCCATTTCTTGGTGTCCGATGACGGAACGCCATCAAGCTCTGCAGGCGCCCGAGTTCGGCAAGAGCCCCGCGCCCCGGATGGCGTCGATCACCGTCGACGCGGCGTGGACGAAGCTCGCCACCATGCAGCGCGTGGTCGCCGCCTTCGCCGCCGAGCAGAAGCCGAAACGGCCGCGCCTCCTCTGGAAGGCGTGACCTTCAGTGCGCCAAGGCCGGCGGGTGAAGCTTGCCGCGCTTGGCGAGTTGGTCGCGGAGCCCGGTCAGGAATTTCCGCGGCCAGCTCTTTTGAGCGGCGTTGACCATCCACTTCGGCACGTGGCCCTTGATGTCGGTGTTGACCTCGAGGACGAGCGACGTCCGTTGGCCGTCGTCTACCGGTTTCAGCAAGAACTCACTATATTTGAGCTCGCCTAGGACCTTGTCGACTTCGGCGTACTCAGGTTTGTCGACAGATTTGACGAAGACCTTCAGCGTGCCGTCCGCCAAGTGCTCGACGGTGCCGGAATTGACGAAGTAGCGATCGGAGAGGGGCCACGGCATCGAAATGTGCGTGTACTCGATGCGCTCCGTCTCGGAGATTTGTTTCAAATCGCGCTTTTCGACGACCATCGGCATCCATTCATGCGCGGCGGCGTTGTCCTTCATGACGGCGAAGACGTCTTCGGGGTTGGCATCGAGCACGGCTTCGCCGCGTAAGCTGATGGTGGCGACGCCAGCCAAATCTTTTTGGTAGACGACGATGCCGTCCTCGTCCGAGAGGCGCTCCCAGCCGCTTGGCGAATTCCCCGAGCCGGCCGCTAGCGCCACGGGCGCCGTCGAGGTCATCGAATAGATCAGCACGAATTTCAGTGCGCGCATGCCGCTCAAGCCTCCGGAGGCCGCGCTTGGCGCGCGGTATCTTCGAAGCTTTCGGCAGCAGCGGAAAGAGGCTTAGGGCGTTGTTGTAACTATCCAAATATAATATCTATTTTGTTAATTTTTACAAACTGCTCTCCATCCGTGCGCCTGGCATAAGGTGACGCCAGGGTTCCCAGAAAAC
>JAYWBY010000561.1:0-3691 GCA_043781115.1 Pseudomonadota bacterium | reverse complement strand
GAAACCGGTGCCGAAGACCAGTCCGCCCCTGGCGGCGTTGCCGACGAACTCGCGCCTGTTGAAGGAGTCAGTCACGGGATGCCCTCCACCGGCGCTTCCAGGAAGAAGCCGCCGCTCATCAAGATGGTGTAGGTGACTTTTTGCCACGCCGCCTTTTCGTTGGCGGCATTGAGCGGTTGGCCCTTTAAAGTCGCGAGCAAGACATCGTCGAGCAGGAACTCGGCGGCGTGGCGATTCTCGGCGGGCATTTTCAAGCTGTTGTCGATCGCGAGCAGCATGAACTCGCCGACGTCTTGAATGTTATGCATCAAACGCTTGCGCATCGGCTTCGGCAAAGCCGTGAGGTCGGCGCCGGCGGTCGTCAAAGTGTCGAGGCGGACCCCGTCTTGGAAGTCGCACCACTCCTTCGAGTCGTCCACGAAGCAATTGGCGGCGTCGGCAGTTGCTAAACCGAGGCCGTCGAAGAGATAAGGCGTCGACTGGCTCTCCTGGATTCTTTGGCGCTCGACGAGTTTCCTGGCCATCCAACCCGAGAGGTTGTCCAAGGCGATGGCGAAGAGCTCGTTCGGCTGGTCGATTAGCGACCGCGTATTGAGAACGAGCGTGCCGCCGAGCAGGGAATACATGCTTTGCAGGTACGTCAGGCGCTCGTCGTCGGAGATGGCGAGTCCCCAGGCGCTGGTGATCGTGCCCTCGATGGCTTCGGGACTTTTGATCCAGCCGGGACGAGTGTGCACCGGCCCTTCGGGGCCGGCGAAGGTCGAGCTGCCGGAGCCGTTGGTGCGGCAACCGGCTAGCACGGCGAGGGCCAAGAAGAGAGACAGGCAACTACGGTTCATCGTCATCCTTCCGTCAGGCTGCTGGCGCTGATCGCCTCGAGAAGGCGGGCGTAGGACCATCCGGCGAGGTCGCCGTCGTGTTCCTTTACCCAGCCGTCGCCGAGGGACGGCGCGACGCGGGCCACGAGCCAGGAGGCGAAGCAATTGACGTTCGCCACTTCGGGACCGCAAAAGTGGCCTCGGTGGCGCGCCGTTTTCGCAGGCGCTAAGACTTCGGCTAAGTTCTTTTGGGCATTGCCCTTAAACGGCGAGCCGACGAACGCGGTAAGGCGAGTAGAGAACTCCGCGGCGGCCTCGGGACTGGCGGCGACGGCGTAGGCCAACTCTTCGGGTTTCAGCGTCAGGACCTTCGTCGCTTCGCCAAGCTTTAGCCCCCGACCGAGGCAAACTTGATAGACTCTGCTGGCGCGTTGCAGCTGCTTTATCCGGGCTTGCTTTTGCTCGCCTTGCGCCGAGGCGCTCCCTTCGAACCAAAGCAGGGCCGCGAGGGCCACGTGCGCTGGGAAACCTCGCATTTTACCCTCCTCCTGGTTGGGGATCCGAGCCACCGATTGCGTGCGGATCGCCGAGCGGCGTTTGCTGGAGCCCTGGCGTGCCGGGACAAGCCTTGCCTTTGAAGGCCGCTGGGATCTTGCCCGTGTCGGCTTGCGCGTCGCGATTCTTGGCGAAGAAGCACCAAAGCGCGCCACGCGTGTCCTTGTCGAGCGAGACGCCGGCGCCGGCCGGCGGCATCTTCTCCAGCTTGATCTTACAATAGAGCTTCTGCCACAAGTTGCCGCGGGCTTCCGGCGTGTTGTCGTCATTGCCTTCGGAGAAATAGAAATCGAAGTTGAACTTCTTGTCGTTGTCGATGAACTCGCCCTGATGGCAGGCGACGCACACTTTCGAAGCCGTCGTCAGCGCCGAGCTCGACACCTCCTCGGTGAGCGAGTCGGGGCACTGGAACTCGGTCGAAGGCTTCAGCTTCGCCATCGCTGCTTCGCCCTTGGTAAAGTAAGTCTTCCCTCGGGCGTTCTCGGTCATCAAATGATGGACGAGGCGCGATAAACTGGCCGGCTCGACGCCCTTTTGGAAAGCCTGCACGGCCGCGGCTCTTTCTTCTTCCCAAAGGGGAAAATCCCGCCCGACTAGCGTCGCCCAAGCACTGTCGGCGAGGCATTTAGGAACCTGGGGGTACTTGGTCAGCACGTTGGCCAAGCCTTCGAGGCCTTTGTTGGTGCCGTCGACGGCGAGGAAGTTGGCGCCGTCATAGATGCCGCCCGGCCGGTCGAAGCCGTCCGCCAACGACAAGTACTGCGGCCAGCCGTTGAAAAACGAATCGCCGTTCTCCGTGTCGTAGCCGGTGCCCCAGCTCAGGAGGCCGAAGAAGTTGGCGAGCGGTTGCACTTTGGTGTGGCAGTTGTAGCAATTCTGCGAGCCTTTGACGTGGCTGTCGTCGGCAGCGAAGTAGGGCTTCAAGTTGTCGGGGAATTCGGTGATCGGCGCGCCCGAGAAGTTGGCGGCGTCGGGATTGATGTCGGCGCAGAAGTACGAGAAATAGGTGACGCGGGCCCGGTGCAAATCCCGGTTGCGCGCTTTGGACGGGTGGCGCGAGAGCCAGTAGGGGCTGGCGTGGACGCCGACCAAAGTGGGCGGCATTTTGACCTTGATGAAAACGGCGCCGTCCGCGGCTATCGCCGGTTGATCGGCAAGGTTGACGCCAGTCTCCGTACCTGCGGCGACGACGAGCGGGTCGGTCGGGATGCCGAGCGGTTCGGGGAAAGCAAGGGGAGGCGGGACGTCGACGGAGGTAGAAGTCGAGGTCGATTCGCCGGAGCCGGAACCTGCGCTGAAGCCCGGCGGCAAATAGGCGACCGGATCGAGAGGCGTGAACTTGCATTGCTGGGAGGCGGCTTGACCGAACTCTTGCAGGAGCACGGGGCTGCCTTCCTTCTTTACCAGCTCGAGGGCCAGATCCTTCGCCTGCGGCGTGCCTTCGGGAAGTTGCAAATAGTCCGGAAAGACGTTGCGCTGCACCAGAGTGAGAAAGAGCGCCTCACCCGGCGGCACGGCGAGGAGCGAGAGCTTTTGCTGGTCGGGAGAAAGGGTCTTCAGCGACGAGATCAGCGCCTTGAACTTTTCCTCCGGGTTCTCGTCGCCGGTGGTCGGCATGGCGAAAGGTAGGTCGCGCAAGCACGTCGTGGCGGCGGTCCGACGCGGGGTAGCCTCGCCCGGATTCAACGTTTGGGCGCTCTGCTCGGCGTAGGCCGCGAGGATCGTGGCGACGTCGGTGCCGAAAAAGCAGGCGTTTACCGTGAAGTCGCCGAGCGGCAGCCAGCGCTCCCGGTAGCGCAAGACGTCCCAATAGCCGGCACTGCCGCGGTCCGCCGCGGCCTCTTCCGCAAGTTCGAGTTTTAGCGCGCAATAGTCGTTGTACGAGTTCTTCACCCAGGACGGCGTGCCCTCGCGATTGAGCAGCAAGCGCTCGCGATGCAAATTGAAAAAACCTTCTTGGTCGAACTGCGACGAGGCGAGGACGGCCTTCACCAACGCGTCGTAGCCCAGGTCTTTCAGCGCGTTGATCTCGGACGGACCCGGATCCCGGCCGATGACGCGGCGGAAGACCGAAACGACGCTTTGCACGGCGCCGACGGGCGCGACGTTCAGCGCGCTTTCCGGTCCCGAGACGCGCCGCATGCAACTTTGTTCGATCAGCACCGTGCCAAGCACGACTCCGGCAAAAGCCACGAGCCGCCAAGCTAGCGCCTTGCGCGTCGTCACGTATGGTCACCCGAATTGTAGTTTTCTGAATGCTCCAGGCACTATACCGGCGTGGCCGGGCGAGCGTCTACTGGAACCAAGTGGGGCCGAAG
>JAYWBY010000560.1:0-10179 GCA_043781115.1 Pseudomonadota bacterium | reverse complement strand
GACGCTCTACCAACTGAGCTAAACCCCCAATTCCCACGGAATTGTCGTCAGGTTGTTGGTTTATGCCTCCACCTCCGCAGACTGTCAACGGGCATTTGGTGCACCCAACGCACCGGCAAACCGCTCGGACGGCCGCTTGCGCCTCCCGGTGTTGTGTTCTAAGGTACTCAACAGATTGACTATTGTTGGGAGGAAGCGGTGAGCGACACGACGCACTCGGCCGGAAATGTTACCGTCAGCGGCAAGAGTTCCGCTTGGATTTTTTTGGCGATGGTCGTGGCGCTGCTAGGCGTCGCCGCATCGATCTATTCCATAAGTCATCACATCGAAGTTCACGCCAACGGTCACACCGACGCCGCGTGCAACATCAATGCGACGTTTAGCTGCGACGAAGTCGCGCTGAGCAAGTACAGCGAGATTGGCGCGATCCCGCTCGGAGTCTTCGGCCTCGGCTACTTCGTGGCGATGCTCGCCCTCCTCGGCCTCGGGGCTTGGGGCGGCAAGTCCGCGCGCGAACACCTACACGCTTACGGCGCCATGGTTGGCATTGGGCTTTTGACTTCGATCGCCTTGGCCGGCATCTCCATGGGCGTCCTCGGGACCTATTGCATCACTTGCATCGCCGTGTACACGCTAACGATCTTGCAGGGCATCGCGCTTTTCCTTGGCCGGAAGGACATTTTCAACGGCTTTACGCTCAAATCGGTGACGTCGGGCGGCACGACTGCGGCAATCGCCGTAGCGGTCGTCGTCGTCGGCTTCAACTTCCTGAAACCTGGCAAAGGCAGCGTCGACGAAAGCTCGGATTCCGCCGCGACCAGCAAGCAGCCGCCAGCTTTGGCCGCGACCGCGGAAGATTTGCCTCTGGCGAAATCGGCTTATTCCGGCCTCGGCGAGGACTACCGCAAAGGCGGGGACAACGCCTCCGTCGTGCTCATGGAGTTCGCCGACTTCCAATGCCCGGCCTGCAAGAGCGTCTCGGGGGTTCTGGAAGAAATCCACCGCGAATTCGGCGAGAAGGTCCTAGTCGTCTACCGCAACTATCCCCTCGATCAGTCGTGTAACAGCGCCATTCAACACAAGATGCACGAGCATGCTTGCCAGGCTTCCGTCATCGCCCGTTGCGCCGGCCAATACGGCAAGTTTTGGGCGTTTCACGACTTGGCTTACGCCAATCAAGAGGACATCAGCGACGCCAACATCAAAGACTGGGGCAAGAAGGTCGGGCTGACGCAAGAACAAATCGACTCGTGCTGGTCAAACAAGGACCTGCTCGACAAGGTAAAAGACGACATCGCGCTCGGCAATAAACTCAACATCGATTCGACCCCGACCGTCTACATCAACGGCCGCAAGGTCCTCGGCGGCCGCGGCTTGACCGAGCTGAAATCGCAGATCGAACAGCTACTGAATTGAGACCGCGTGAATTTAGAAATTGAGAACGACTTCCAGCAAAAGGTGATGAGCCAGACGTTCACCGCGCCGACGGTTTTGGCGACTCCGGCGGACGTCCAAGCTTGGCGCACGAAGTGGATGGCAGCCCTCAGTTCGTGGCATTCGCCGTACAAATTGCTCGTCGATTGCAGCCAACTGACCATCGAGGACAAGGACGGCGTCGCCAAGGCGCTCGACCTGATGGTGAAATTCTTCAACGGATTTTTCCTGAGGCAAGTCGTCGGCTTCGGCAAACAGGACGGCCGCGGTCATGAGCTCTTGCCCTTTTCGGTGCTTCCCACCGAGGAAGCGGCGGGGCTGGAACTGGGGCTCAGGACGCGCACCGCGCGTGCGGCCACCGATTTTCGGTCGACGATTCAGCTGCAAAACCATTTCCAGCAGCACGTCGTCGAGCTCAATTTCTCCGAACCCGTACTGCTCGAGACCAAGGAGCAGCTGGCAACGCTCAAGAGCAAGTTAACCAACAACTTGATGCAATGGCATTCGAAGTGGAGCCTGATGGTCGACTGCACCAACCTCGAAGTCGAGGCCTCGGCGCGGCCGGAGTTCGAACGTATGCTTACGGTTCTTAAAGGATTCTTTATGAAGGGCGCCATCGGCTACAGCCCGAAAGGCCCCAAGGAGTCTTACCCGTTCGCCGTGTTCCGCGCGCGCCACAAGGCCGCCGCCGAGCTCGAGGGCGAAGGCAACTTCTCTGGCGACAAGGCTGACTGCAAGTCGAAGAAGGCCTGAGTCGAGCTCAAAAGTTCGCCGAGACGAGTTCCCACTCGTCGCTGGCCAACCAATGGAATAGCTCGATTTCACCCGAAAAGTTGCGGTCGCCGGGGCCCGTACCGCGCACTGAGAGAGACCAGGCATCGACGGCCAGGAGGGCGTTGAATTTCAGCCGGGTCTCGCGCCGAGCCCCAAGAATCTCGTGACAGTCCAACGAGATATCGCCGCCGTCGTCCTGGAGAAGCCGGCAGATCCGGGCCAAGTCGGAGGCGCTCAAGTTCAGGGGGTCATCCGCGTCGTCAGTCATGGGAAATCCTGGTCTTTGCCCATTGATGCCTGTATAAGTTTCTTCTGTCTACCTACGGCTGTACGTATGGAACCCTAGCGGATTTAGGTTGAGGTGAGGGCGCGTGATTCCTGTTGAGATTCTCCCGGTACAAGAGACCTTAGTGCTGCGGGCCCGTGGCTCGGAACTGCTGATTCTGCCGCACCACGTCAAGAAGCTCAAAGGTTTCACCAAGCCTCGCGACTTCAGTCACTACTTCCGCGCCGAAGCTTTGGTCAATCGCCCGGCCCGCAAACTCTTCGAAGCCTGGCTCCGCAAGGACCACACCCTTTGGCCGCGCCTTTATCAGACCGTGCACAAAGAAATGGACGTCAAGGCCGGCGGTGACGACGACCAAGACGAGACAGCCAAAGCACCCGAGCCAAAGGCGAAAGCCGCGGCCCCGAAGGCTGAAGCGAAAGCTCCGAAGGCTGAAGCGAAAGCCCCGGCCAAGGAAGCCAAAGCCGACAAGGCTATGAAGGAAACGAAAATCGCCACGGCGAAGCCGAAAGCCGAGAAGGCCGAGCCGAAGAAGGCCGCCAAAGCCGAGCCGAAAGTGGGAAAGGCGGCGAAACCCACCGCCAAGACCGCGGACAAAGCCAAGCCCGCCAAGGCGAAAGCCGCCGCAGGCAAGAAGAAAGGATAGCCGCTCTGATCCGCAAATTCCTGATTTGTGGAAAGCAGCTCTTTCTGGCCTCCAAGAAACTGGAGGAACACGGTCAGCGCACACCAACGGTCGAACTCTTGATGCCAATCAATCTCTTTTGGGAGATCGAGAAGCTCTTGAAGAGGATCGACTACATGATCGCCTCCAACGAAGACGCGGTGCTCATCGCGCAGCAATATCAAAAGGTCTATGCCAAGGTGGCGAAGTACGCCGTCACGGAGAAGGACCGCATTTCGCTTTACGAAAAGATTCATGCTGGAAGCTAAGACCGAGCGCCGCGCCATCTTCCTTGACCGCGACGGCGTCTTGAACGAAGACGTCGGCTATGTGCACCGATTGGCCGACCTGCGCATTCTCCCGGGCGTGGCTGAGGCCTTGACCGAACTGAAGAATCGCGGATTCTTGCTCATCGTCATCAGCAACCAGTCGGGCGTCGCACGCGGGTTCTTTGACGAACCTGCAGTGCTAGCGTTCAACGCAGCGCTGGTGGCTGAGCTGCAACGCCTGGGCGGCCCTGCTCTTGACGACATTTACTTCTGCCCCCATCTCCCCGATGCACCGATCGCCGCGTACAAGAAAAATTGCGCCTGCCGCAAGCCCGCTCCGGGTATGATCCTCCAGGCAGCGGCAAAGCACGGCATCGCGCTCGAGCGCAGCTACCTAATTGGCGACAAGGCCGACGACGTCGAATGTGCCGTGCGAGCGAAAGTTAAAGGAGTTCAGGTGCGCCGAGCCAAAGACTCCCGGCGCCATCCAGAGGCTTTTGCCTTGGTACAATCGCTTCAAGAAGCATTGCCCTTGCTGAAGTAGAGCTGGAGGCGATCAATTTACGCGGATCGGCGGCGGCGAGACCTCTTGCTCGACGACGTGCAATTTAGGAGATCACCGAGCGGTCCCGCATCGACCGGGATGCCGTCAAGCCTTCGACGAGTTGAACGTCGCCAGTTCTGGAGGTTGGCAATGTGCCGCGGAAGGCCGAATAATTTTCATTCGAGCCCAATTCTTTGCGGACAATTGTCCCTCAACTGCAAGACGATGTTCAGGCTACGCCCGACTATCTGTAGATATGATCCGGCCGACGCCGAGGTTCGCCCTGGGGAGCCAAGGTCGCCAAAAAAAGGGCGCCCGACAGCCTCAGTCAGGATGAGGTCCCAGACCTGGCCGGCAAAACCCTCGAAGTTGGCGGTAAATGGCTCACACTGCGCTCGTCAGTCGGGCTGAATCGATCGAGGTCCATAGCGCGAGACCCCATCGATCGGGCTACCCTCTTAACCTCCAGGCCGCCACCTTCGTCGGCGCGCTGCAGAGGCAGCGCCTCGAAGAGCTCGTCGCCTACTAGCCGCCGGGGCGACCGCGAAGCGTCACTTTTTGGCACCTATGACCAGTTCGGGATAGAATAGAACTCTTGTTGCGGATGAACATGAGGGCGCCTTGGTTCTTAAGTTGCTGAAAAGAATTTTCCGGGGAGTCCTTCGTCGACTTACTCCCAAAAGCCTGCGCCCAGATGGTTGGGTTCGTTCTTCGATCGCTGCTTCAACGTCCTATTTACAGCCCCGAGGCTACACTCATAGCATCAAAAAAAAGCAATGCATCAATGGCATGGGAGAGCCGATTCCCTGGTTTACTTATCCGACAATAGACTTTCTCCTGACGCTAGATTTTTCAGGAAAAACTGTCTTTGAATTTGGCGGTGGAAATTCAACCCGATTTTGGGCCAAGCGAGCTAAGAGCGTGCTCACCGTGGAGACAGATTCTCAATGGTATGAGCGCTTGGCATCTTTGAACTTGGCGAATGTGACCGTCACGCTGGCCAATCCAACTTCAGAAAGTGTTGTTGAAGTGTTGGAACAGCAAGGAAAATTTGATGTCATTGTCATTGATGGCGCAACTCCTCGTGAATTTTGTACCAGAAAGGCAATTGCGCATTTAAATGCAGGTGGCGTGATTGTTCTCGATAACTCTGACATTTGTCGAGGAAGCCAAGCATACCTACGGTCAGCCGAACTTCTCGGGATTGATTTTGTGGGCTTGGGACCGTTACTTAAATCTCCATGGATGACTTCTGTATACTTCTGCAGGGATTTCGACTTTGGTCGACTTGACGTAGCTTTTAATCACTCGCCGATTCTTCCCGAAGGATGGTAGTTTTCCGGGAGAGTCTACGTTTCCGGCTATTGATGGTTCGCTTCCTGCTGCCGACCTAATGGATTCTGTGCCTGCTCGCGACTCACGCTCCGGTGCCGCCGCGCGTGACTCCGTTCCTGATCTGGGACAAGGCGATGCACTCGCTCATGTACGGCGGTCTCGCCTTTCTCTTCGGCCGGCGGTTCAAGCCGGGCTTGGTTGCATTGGCGATTCTGGCTGCTTACGGCGTCCTGAACGAAGTGACTCAGCCTTACTTCGGGCGCAACTGCGACCTCTTCGACTGGATCGCGGACGTCACCGGGATCATTCTCCAATTCTTTGCGGACAATGGTCCCTCAACTGCAAGACGATGTTCAGGCTACGCCCGACTTTCTGTAGATATGATCCGGCCGACGCCGAAGTTCGCCCTGGGGAGCCCAGGTAGCCAAAAAAGGGCGCCCGACAGCCTCAATCAGGATGAGGTTCCCAGAGCTGGCCGGCAAAACCCTCGAAGTCGGCGGTAAATGGCTCACACTGCGCTCGTCAGTCGGGCTGAAACGGTCGAGGTCCATAGCGTGAGACCCCATCGATCGGGCTACCCCTCCAATCCGGTTGGAATCTCGACGTGGCCGCGGAGCGGTACTCCAAGTTGCTCTTTTCCTGATAACACCAGAGCTGGATTGGCAAACCGGCGCTTTGTCTTGAGAACGCCAATCGGCCTTAGGGCCGGCGCCAGGGCGCCCCATCCTCGTCGACGCACGCCCGGCCTAAATATTTAAGGAATCCTGCCGATTGCAGTGCCAGGGGCCTGTTTCGCCCAGTTTCGAGAGGTCGATGACTCCTTCCGTAAACTCCATTGAAGATGCCTTTGACCGGCTCCGCCGAGTCCGCTGGTTGATCGTGACCGCAACTTTGGTCTTCGGCGTCGTAGGCGTAGTGATGGCTTTCACGACGGGAAAATACTCGGCGTCGAGCGTGCTCATCGTTCAGCGCGCGGACACCAACTTGCTGCAGGCACTGTCCTCTGACGTCGGAAGAATGCGCTTCAACGGACCGGACGCTTTCATTGAAAAATTCCTCGTCTACCTGAATTCACGCAGCTTCCACGAGGCCGCTTTTGCTGACCTGTTGCACGACAAAAACTACTCGAGGATCAAAAAGGTGCTGGTTCAGCCGCGCCTGCAACAGATCCTCGAACGCTTGCAAGTCTTCGGACTGCCGGTGACGATCAGCGATGACGCCATCGTCGCGGACCCAAACGTTGCTGGCAGCATGGCCGGCTCCATGCGCGTGATGCGCAGTGACAGCAACACCATCGTCGTCACGGTCACGACGAGCAATCGCGAGGTTTCGGCTCTCTAGGCCAACATCATTGCCAATTCCGCCGTGACCCACACCATCCTGAGGGAGCTGAAGGAGTCCGACGAAGCTCAATCGTACATTCTCGAAAAAATCGCCGAGATCGGCAGCCGCATCGACACGCTGCGCTCGGAAATGACCTCGTTGAGCAAGGATCGGGCCAGCATGCCAGCGATCGAAGGTGCTCATATGTCCGGCAGCGAACGCCTACAAGCCGACATTCAGACCACGAAACTGCGACTGGACGCCAACCGGAAGACCATCGCCCGCCTGACTGAGCAAATCGCCACAAAAAACCACGCCATTGGCGATGCCAAACCTGTCGACCATGGCGATCTTGCCGCGTCATTGTCGCATCAACTCGACGCCCTGAGGTTCCGTAAAAGGTCCTTGGTTGCCCAAGGCACGAGTCCGGCGGCAGCAGTATCCCGAGGCCTGGACGCGGAAATCGACGACACGGCCCGCCGCTTGGACGAACTCCGCAGCGACGGACAACTAGCATCGATGGCCACGGACGTCGACGACGCCTCGCCTCAGGACCTGCTCCACGAGTTGCAAGTCGAAAGCGTCAAATTGGGCGACTTCCTCGACTCAGCCAACAAGATGTACCAAGGTCTCCTGGCCAAAGAAAGCACACTACCAGAGAGCCAGCAACGCCGCATCAGCCTGATCAAACGCACCGAAGTCGAGCACACGCTCCTGGCAGAACTGACCAAACAGCTCTTTCAACTCGACGTTCACAAGATTTCTGTGAAAAACAAGATCGCCATCCTTGAAATCGCCGTCGCGGAAGAGTCTTTGCGCAGTCCTAGCATCAAGTCGGCGACGATCATGGGATTGACCTTCGGGGGGATCATGTCTCTGTTTCTCGCCATGACGATCGAGCGACGCCACCCGACCGTTATCGGTAGGCAGGACTTGGAGTCGCTCAACTTCCGCCACGTCGGGACGATTCCGAGGTTGAAATTCCGTCGTAAGAGTAAGCGCAAGCTGATCGGACTGAGCGACAGCTTCGGCGGCGCCGCCTTCGCGAACGCTTCCCAATATGGCGCCTTTGTCGTACTGATAAAATACATCCGCACCCGCATTGTCCGAATCGCCGGGCCGCGCGACGGCGGCGCGCGCGTCATCTCGGTGCATAGCGCCATGCCGGGGGAGGGCAAGACCCTTGTCGCGATGGGTATGGCGAATTCGCTGGCATCTTTGCGCCAGCGCGTCCTTTTTCTCGACTCGGACGTTTTGGGGTCGCGCCTTCGGAGCCTAGTGCCGGGAGCCACGCCCGGCCTGGTCGGGGTCTTGGCCAACGAGGCTTCACCTGAGGAAGTGGTTCTGCGAGACGTTTTGCCGTTCCTCGATTTCATGCCGCCCGGCAACAGAACGTCGGTGTCGACCGAGCTATTGATCGGGGGACGTTTTGCGGAGTTGATCGTCCAACTGAAGGCGCGCTATGACTACATCATCATCGACACTCCACCCGTCAACATCGTTCCTGATTCGACAATCATCGCCGCCGCCGCCGACATCGTCGTCTATGTCGTTTCTTGTCATCAAACCAAGGTCAGTCAGGTCGAGGAAGCGCTTGCTAACCTGACCTTTGCGACCGACAAACCGGTTCAATTGATCGTCAACCGAGCCACCAAAGCCGCAATCAGCAGCGGCAACTACAACTACGGAGTTTCGCCTCGCAGCAAAGCCGTCGATGTAATCGGCAAGGTCGCCAGTTGATGACTAAACCCCTCTTGATCGCTTACCTTTGCTGCATTCTGGCTGCGCCTGCGCGCTCTGAGCCAAGCTTGCCGACCGTGGGCGGCGACTTGTCCCGCCCGGAGGGCAAGGTGCTGACCCGCAAGCCGGCCGGAGTGCCGGCTCAGGAGTTTTTCTCGGAGATTTACCCTGGCGAAATTCTGGTCTCGGTCAAGGTCCTCGGCGCCGTGAAGAGCGCCGGCATCTACCACATCCCAAAGCGGACAGACTTGGTGACCTTGCTGGCACTGGCGGGCGGCCTGGCGCCGAATGCCGACGACAGGCAGGTCGTGATCAAGCGCCGGTCGCGGGACGAAGAGACGGTCACAGTGGTTGATCTCAGTCGAATCATGACAACCGCAGGGGCCGCTTCGCCGTTCCTCGAGACCGACGACGTCGTGCTTGTCGAGACGGACGAACCGGTGGTGTCCCAACAGTCGCTGACTCTGGTCGGGTTCATCGCGTCGATCTTCAGCCTGATTATTTCCGGCGTCGTGCTGTCAAACATGAGCAAAAAGTAGCAGGTGCTCGTCAGCCCAAATTGGCGACGACCCGCTTGAAAATGCACAAGGTAAACAGCCCGATCGGAATCGAGCGAAAGACCAGAAAGAGCGGTGTGTCGATGCTCGCGCCGGTGAATATCGTCAACGAAGCCATGGTCAGAGTCAGGGCCAGGATCGGATATTCGACGTTTTTTTCGCAAACGGTCCGGAGCGCCGAAAACATCAGGAACGGAACGACGAAGCAAAGCACGACAAGGCTGAGCCAACCGTCGACAGCGAACGCAGTGGCGAAAACGCCGAAAGAAATGCCGGTGACGTAGTCGGTCTCTCTGATCTAGCCGATTTGACGGGCCAGATAGTTGTCCATTTGAAAGGCCTGGCGGCCCATCAACGACCGGGGCAGGATCGCCACGCTTCTGTCGAAAGTGTCCCAACCAAGGTCTCGGCCCTTACTGACCCAATCGACGGCCATACTTGCCGTGCCGGTAACGGTCAACCGATCGAGGATCCCCCACGGACGGGCAAAGTAGAACTCCGGCGAACCAACGACGGGCACGTCCGCGGTCTGATCGACCGACTTCTTAAGGGCAAGAAACTCGTTGACTCCGCCTGCCTGCTGTACGTCTTCGTAAAGAGCTCCGGCGAGTTCCCAGGATGAAAGGTCGCCATAGACGCTGGTAAAGCCGTGTCCAAGACCGGCCAGCGGCAAAATGATGCCGCCAAACGCCAAGCCGACTATGAAAATGAATGCGACACCGTGCTTGGTGAGCCTGGCCCGAAAGAAAATCGCCGTCAAAAGGATCGCGGCAAATGGCCTAAGCATCGCCTCCTTCCAAAAGCCGCCCAGTGCCGCCAGAGACTGTAGGGCGGCGACCGAGACGATCGGGATGCTCAGGAAGCTTCTCCCATTGGTTTCGAGGACTTGAGCTCCGACCGCGAAAATGAGACAGAGGGCCTGAATGGCCGTCAGGTAACTGAGAAAGTCGGCCAAGACTTTGTTTTCGGTCAAGGCTTGCACGATGCTAAGCGCGGTCGAGACGGCAAAGGCCGTCACCGAGCCGACCTTCAGCTCGTGAGCCGAGAAGGTCAGGTCTTGCAGAAATTTCGGCGGAGGCAGGCTCCATCTCTTGGCCGCGTGCGCCGCCAAAAACACCATCGTCATGCCGACCGCATAGACCTCGGCGAGCAAATGAGGATTACGCAGATAGAGGTCCAGCGGCTGGTGATACAGAAGCTTGGCAACTCTCGGAACGAGCAGATCGGAAAATCCGAGGCCGACGATCGCGGTA
>JAYWBY010000559.1:0-3702 GCA_043781115.1 Pseudomonadota bacterium | reverse complement strand
GAGTCGTTCTAAGCGTCTTCGAAGCACCGAATCACCACCGGAGTTCAGATGCGAATCTTCAGCGTTGGCGTCCTATCTCTCCTTTTGGGTGCAAGTGGTTTCGCTCGCGCCGAAACGCCGAGCAAAGTGCTCGTAGGCAGCGTCGCCAACTCCTGGGTGCAGGCCGGTCTCCGGGTGACCTCGGGCTTCGACATGGCCATCCAAGGTCACGGCTTTTTCGCGCTGCGGACATCGGATGGCGAGACGATTTATACGAGGAGCGGAGTCTTCGCGCTCGACGCCGACGGTTACGTGATCCACAAGCACTTGGGCGGCCGGCTCCTCGGCGTGCCCTGCGACGCCAAGGCCAAGCCGGGCATAGCCCCCGTCGCGCTCGGCGGCGCGGCACGTCGTGGCGCCGGTGTCTTGAAAGGTTTCAGGATCGACTATGACGGCAGCATCGTCGGCGTTTACTCCGACGGTCACGTGTATCCTCTGGCCTGCATCGGCATCGCCGTCTTCCAGAATTCACGCAAGCTCCGCCAGGTCGCCGAGCATGGCTTCTCAGCGACGGCGGATTCCGGGGAGGCTTACGTCGATCGGGCTAAGTTCGAGACGCGCGGCGAGATCTACATGGCGACTTTGGAAGAGCTCGACGGCGAAATCTACGCCGCCTCTCTCGACTGAACGGTCGCCTCGGCGACGAGCAGAGCGAGACAGAGCCAGAGCGCGTAAAGATAAGTGCTGTCACGCAGATCGTTCTGCATCAACCCGCCGACGAGCGTCGCAGTGAGAAGCATTCCAGCTCCGTGGCGGACGCCCGAGGCCGTCAAGCGGCGCATGGCCAACCATAGCGAGGCGAAGAGTGCCAAGAGCCCGGCGAAACCCAGAAGCCCCGAGTCGGCGAGGGTTTGCAGGAAGATGTTGTGGGCCTCGTACTGTTCCTTGAACGAGCCGAAGCCGTTCTTCTGATAGTAATTTTTCGCCGCGAGGTCCGACGCGGCGTAACCGACTCCGACAAGCGGGTGATCGAGGAACATCTGCCAGTGCATTTTCCAAAAGAGCAGGCGCGGCACGCGCTCATAAATCGATTGGTCGCCCTCGAAGAGTTCGGTCATCCGTTTTAAAAGCGTGCCTTCGGCCGCCAACAAGGAGCCGACGCCAACGGCGCCAAGCAGCATCCATTTGCCAAAGCGCCAGACCTGCTTGCCTTCGGCGACGAGAATGGCCAAGGCGAAGACGAAGAGCGGCCAACGCGAACCAGACAGCACCAAATTTAATGCGCTGAATCCCAACACGAAGAACCAGTCACGGCGCTCCGCCGTCGTCAACCTTTCCCAACGATGACGCAGCAGAGCGTAAACGGCGAGGATCAAGAGCATCAAGTTGTAGGAGAGCGAGATCGGGTGCCCCATGAAACCCGAAACCCGATAGGCGCCATACGCCTGCCGATTCGGCGGCAACACAGCGTGAAAGCCGTGCACCCAGTCGACACCGGTCGTTCGTTGCAGCACCGCGTAAGCGAAATAAACGCCGAGAAAGGCGGCGAGCGGTTTGGCAGCTCTTTGAAGCGTCCAGCCGCGCTGGTAGGCGAGCGCGACGGCGGTGGAAAGGGTCATCCACATGACGCTCCGCTTCAGGAGCAAGTGCGTATAGGGTGACAAGGCATCCGCGGCGGTGATGCCGTATGGCGTCGACGAAGCTGCGATCGCCGAGCTGACGAACGCCGTCAGCACGAAAGCCAGAGTCCCGGCTGTGACCGTCTTCAGGAAGCGGCGCGTCTCCTCAGGGAGCCCGCGAAAAGCGTCGAAGCCGCGGTAGAACTTGGCTCCCCAAACCAGCCAATTTAGAATCAGAAAGCTGATGAAATACCCGGCGGCGGGCGGACAGAAGAGAGAAAAGAGAGCGAAAATCAGCAGTAGCGGCATCGAGCTTCCATCCTCGCGGGCTCTTCGGGCCTTCCAGCTATAGCCCAAGCACCCGGCAAATTCAGCCGGGTTCTTCCTTAGGAGTTCTCCCAAGCGGTACAATAATAGAAATCCTCGAAAAAATAAGGAGCACCCATGCGTCTGGCGCCCGTTCTGAGGGGCTTGGTGGCTGGGGTTTGGTTCTGGCCGCTGGCTGCAACCGCGGCCCCGCTCGGCGTATCGGTGAAAGCCGACGGACCGAACGACTTCACGATCACCGTCGCGATCGACGCCGAGCGCCTGCCGGTGACGCACGCCTCGGCGTTCGGTTTGACGTTCACGCAGATTCGAGCCGGGGACCCGAAAGCGATTCGCCAGCCCGGCCTTCCCGACTTGCCGGAGTTCCACCGCTTGGTCGCCGTCGACCCGACACAAAAATACGAGGTCCAAACGACGCTCGAAGGCAAGGTCGTCTACGACAACGTCTTGCTCATGCCGGAGCAGGAGGACACGCCGGACAACGGCACGAAGGCGGCCTTCCGCCTGGACTCTGAATCCTACAAGATCGACCGCGAGCTCGGCAGCGTCACCGTCTTGGTCGGGGCACTCGCCCACATCGGGCCGATCAGCGTCATGCCCCTAACCCTGACTCCCTTCCACTACAATCCGGCAAAGCGTCAGCTCACCGTTTGGCGCCACGTCACCGCCCATGTTTCCACTAAGAATAAAGCCCCGGCGCGCTTCGTCGGCGGGACCGTGAAAATCACGCCGTACCAATCGGCGCAGATCCTCGAACTGGTCGAGAACGGCAAACAGGTCTTGGCAGACGTTCCGTTGGTGGACATGCCGCGCCTGCTCGTCGTGACGACGTCCGATCTCTTGGCCAAAGCTCACGAACTCACCGCTGGCGGGCGCATGCCGCAGTACGCGTTCGAATTCGCCACGGTCGATCAGTTGCGAGATTCGGCGTCGATCCAAAGCTTGATCGCCCAGAATTACGCGCGCGGCGGACTGGATTCAGTGCTCTTCTTCGGCGACGAGCAGAAGATCCCGCTCTACTTCTGGACCTCGGCGATGCCGGGCGACTATTTCTACCAATTGGTCGACGGCGCCGACAATTACTCCGACGTCGGCCTAGGCCGCCTGCCGGTGTCGAACGAGAACGAAGCCAACATTGTCTTGGCGAAGTTGGCGCGTTACGACCAACTTCAGCGGAGCGGCGCCGGCAACAAACGCGTCCTCCTCGTCGCGCACAAGGAAGACTACCCAGGCAAATACACCGCAAACCAAGAGGGCATTCGCACGGCCGCGAATCCCCGCGGTCTGACATTCGTCACCGAGTACGGCGGGGCCACGGCGACCAACCAGAACGTCCTCGACGAAGCGGCTCGCGGCTACGCGCTAATAGACTACCGAGGTCACGGAGACGACACGTCCTGGTATCTCTGGGGCAAAGACGGCTTGGGCTTCGGCGCTCCCCAGGTTGATGCACTCTCCAACGGCAACGAAGGCCTGTCGGTCTTCTTCAATATCGCCTGCGATACGGGCGCGATCCATGAGGACGCCCCGACGATGGCCGAAAATCTCCTTTATCACACCGCCGCCGACGGCTCCGGTCGAGGGGCGGTCGCCGTGCTCGCCTCGACGATCGACTCCTTCACCGACATGAACCACACGTTCAACACGTACCTCTTCAACGCCTTGCAAGGTGACGCCGCCGCCGACCTCGGCACCATCATCGGCGTCGCCAACAACCGTTTGGTCCGTGACGGCGCCGGCCAGATTCCCCCGAACGTCAAAATGTAAATCCTCTTCG
>JAYWBY010000558.1:0-10185 GCA_043781115.1 Pseudomonadota bacterium | reverse complement strand
CGACGTGAAATACACCCGCGACGGCCACTGCGACGCCGTCTCCGGCAAAATCACCGGCGGCATCTTCGCAAAAGACGCGACCGATCCGACGGTGACTTTCGAAATCAACTTCGACGCCGACGGCGGCACGATCGTCTATTCGAACGGCAAAGAGTCGGACTACTCGGGCCAAGGTTGCGATCTCGATGAATCCGAAACCGTCACCGAGGCGCCAGTCGCATCCGACGTCACCCCGACCCCCTAACTTCAAATCTCCTGCTACGCAGGGACAATTCGGACGCCAGCTCAACCCCGCGACGCCCCTGCGCCTCGCGGGGTTCGCGCGTTTTTGAGCTTTTGCCAAGAAGGTGCCTAAAAATCGCGCTTGTTGAGACTAAAGAATAGGCCTTATACTGGACCCAGCATTCAAAAGAGCGACAACTTAAAATTGCCCAGGGGGGTCTAGGGCGATGGATAAGCGTCAGCTTGCAAGCTACGCCTATCATAACTGCGAGCTTCAGCGCGCCATCGAGCTCATTGCGAGCACCGATGTTACGGCCGAGCTGGGGCTGTTGCACGTCAAAGCGCTTTGCGAACTCGACGACAAACCCGGATCGGTGCTCACCGCCGAGAGTTACCTCCGCCGATTCCCCGAAGAAGGTGGCCTCCACTACCTCCACGGCATGAGTCTCTACCTCAACGGCGAGAACAAAGGCCCGATCGAGGCCGCCTTCCTCGCCGCGACCGACTGCGGCCACGCTGGCGGCAGCATGGGCTTGGCCTTTCTCCAATTTGCTAGCCAGCGCGTCGACGAGGCCATCGAGCTCCTGAGCATGACGCGGCCAAGTGACGCCGAACTCGACCACATTCGCCGCTTGATGCTTTTCCAAGTTCTGGCGGCGGACAGCCGGTTGAGCGAAGCCGAAACCCAGCTGCAAGCGGCCGACTTATTGTTGAACCGCAACCCGAGCCTGCTGCGCCAACTTTGGGGCCAGCTCTGTTGGGTCCGCCTCCTGCGAGCCAAGGGCCGCTTCGACGCCGCCGCCGCAGTGCTCGACCGCATTCAAGCCCAACTCGGCCCGGAGTCCACACCGCGCCTCTTCCGCAACGCAGCGGAAGCTCGGCGGATGATCGACGCCAAGGTCGAAACGACTAACCTCATCTTGCCGCCAACCGCCGAGACCGGCCATTGCGCCCGAACCGAAGCCTTAGGCAGCATTACCCGCAAGCCAATGCTACACTCTCTTTACGCGTTCTTGAACGCTCGCGGGCGCCATGGGGCGACCAAAGAGGACATCGTCGAGGGCGTTTGGGAAGAAAACTACAACCCGTTGATTCACGATGATCGCATTTACAAAGCCATCGGACGCTTGAGAAAGCTCCTCGGCGACGATCTCGCCCAGCCTCGATTTCTCACGCAATTAGGTCGATCCTATGTTCTGAACCATCCGGACAAAAACCCGGAGTCACCTGGAGAGCAAGATGTTTAGGACCACCGCACTAACCGCTATGCTACTGCTTTTGGCGGCGAGCGCCGGGATCTCAGACCGCGCCCAGGCGCGCGGCGGAGAAGACTTTCCGTTCTTCTGCATGACGGACAACGAGCCGAACCTCGACTCGTTCAAGATCGTCTCGGATCTTCGTTCGTCGACCGGCTACGCGCTTGAACTTTACCGCAACGGCGGCCTCGACGGTTACGTCGAAGCCAACGTCGACGACAGCACCGATGGCAAATATTGGGTGGTCTATGCTCGTCAGTGGCGCTGGACGGTGCTCTTCGACCGTCAGGTTTTGGCCTACATCAACAAAGACACCGGTGAATCGCCGTACGAAGACGTGAAGGCAAGCCTTCACAATGCTGCAGGTCGCGACTGGGAACTCAAACCCATGCGCTGCGGCACCGGACTCAACTGAGGAAAAAGTGCTCAGTTGAGCGTGTCCGAATTTGTCCCTTCAAAGCTCGGCACGCCTCAGCGACACTCTTCCTTGGACCGAAGTTCGCGGCGAGTCTACCCCCCAGAAGCGCAGTGAGCGGTCAAAATCCCCTGGAGCCCCAAAAGCTCCAGGGTTTTTTGCTTTTGACACGTTACGACCCCAGGCGTAGCGTTTAATTAGACTGTCTTTCTATATTAGCCGCGAAGTCATCCCATCCCGGGGGGTTGAACATGAGATCCACGACTCTGTGCGCGCTCGTTTGCATCGCCATGGGCGGCGTCTTCGCCGCCTGCGAAAAGAGTCTGCCCTCCGAGCTGAAAGCCGAAGCCAGGCAGACCGACGTCGCCTACGTGCGCATCCCGACCCGGTACTTGACGAAGGAATTCCTCGCGGCGACCGGCTTCAATAGGGACCACCGCCGCGATGACGTCTACGCCTTTGGTTATCTCGACCGCCAAGCGCTCGAACAATTGCCGACTGCAGTATTCAACGACATCGTGGAACTCGACGCCAAGGCCTGGTCGCATCACGATTTCGATCCTCGGACGCTGGAGCTCCGCAGCGACGCTAACGAAGACACAAACGTCGACGTCGCGGAAGGTTTCCATGACTACGCCGCGATGACGACGGAGCTCCAGCGCATCGCCGGCGCCTTCCCCGAAATCACGACGCTCGAGTCGGCGGGCAAGAGCGTCGAAGGCCGGGATTTGTGGCTTTTGAAGGTCTCCGACAACGCCGCGACGGAAGAAGACGAGCCGAAACTACTCTACATTGCCAACATGCACGGCGACGAAACAGTCGGCCGCGAATTGATGATTTACTTGGCGCGCCTCCTCACCGATCAGTATGGACACGACCCGCGGATCACGAACTTGGTGAACAGCGCCCAAATCTACATCATGGCGTCGATGAACCCGGACGGTTACGAGAAAGAGCAACGCTACAACGCCGAAGGCGTCGACTTGAACCGCGACTTCCCCGACTTCTCGTCCGATCCGCACGACACGCCGGCCGGCCGTGCGCCCGAAACCCAAGCAATCATGGCGCTGCACGCGCGCCACCACTTCATCATGTCGCTGAATTTTCACGGCGGCGAAGTCGTCTTCAACGTGCCGTGGGACACCAAGGCCAACGGCAGTGCCACCGAGCGCTTCGGCGACGACTCCCTTCTGCAAATGGCGGGGCGGCAATACGCGGACACCAATGCGACGATGCACGCCAACACCGGCGGCTCATTCGACCGCGGCCTGACTTACGGCTACGAATGGTACGAAGTGAACGGGGGCATGCAGGACTGGTCGATCTTCTACCGCAACTCGATCCACGCCACCGTCGAACTCTCCTACACGAAGTGGCCGAGCGCCGCGAATTTGCCGGCGATGTGGAATGAAAACAAGGAAGGTCTGCTGAAATACCTCGAGCAAGCGCTCGTCGGTGCCCACGTCAAGATCGTCGACGAAGCCCGCCAACCGGTGCGCGGCGCGACTGTGCGCGTCAGCTCGGCGGCACGGGACGTGAGCTATGCATCGAACGTCATCCATCGCCCCGCGATCGGCGCGGCGCAGACGCTCAGGATTTCGGCGGCGGGTTATTTGCCCAAAGATGTTTCGTTCACGCCGAACGCGTTTTCGGGCGCCAATTATCAGGAAGTGATGTTAAGCCGCTGAGGTCCGATCGCCGTCCGTCATGGGAGCTTTCGGCCGTTCGGGCCTCTCCGGTCGGCCGGGGATTCCCATCGAGCTCAGCTTCGCTGTGCTCCGGGAATGACGCCTCGCCCACGATTCGTCTCTGTCCCCACGATTTTGACTCCCCATTTTGCCAATATGATTGACTCCCCCAACTCCACCGCCCGCCCCAAAAATCACTAAACCTCAACGATTCAGGACTTTTGCCGAAAAAGGGAGCGGGAGAACCGCATGTCCTTCGGCACCGGCAAGCATACGTCTCGAACACGCCTGACCTTCGGCGTCCCTTCGGCGTGCGTCTGGATTCTGCTATCCTCCTTGCCGGTCGCCCTCGCCGCACCAACGGCGAAACACCCCCAAACGAACGAACAACGGCCGCACCACAAGTCGCCGCTCGGACGGACGATGCCGAGCCGCATCAAGCGCACCGCCAGGGTCAAGAAGGTCGTCGACACGGAGGCCAAGGCCGAAGCCAACGAACTCAGGCCGCATTACCTATTCATGGGTTTGGTCGGCATCGCCTTGGGCGTGCTCTTCTTGCGCCATCGCCGCCACGAAATCGACGAAGCCGCGCCGGAGAAGACGGTGGGCGCCGACCAAGGCGGACGGGAAGCGCATGCGCCCCGCCCGGTGTTCCTCGACAAAGACTTAGGCCCCGATCCGGCGACGAAATCGCGTCCACCGGCCCAGGTGCCGATGCTCGACCTCAACAGTTCGCAAGAGGCGGAGAACCAAGCTGCAGCCCTGGAAATCGAACGGCTGACGACCAGCGATTTGAAGGTCCGCGTCAACGCCGCCACGGTGCCCATACAGCTGCGCCGCGGCATCCTCTCGCTCCTGCCGGCGACGTTCGCCGAGCATTTCGAAAGCTTGCCGGAAGAAACGGTGCGTTGGACGGCGCCGTTGCGGGTCGTCGGCTCCCTGCGCGGCGAAGTTTGCATCACCAACTTCCGGTTGCTCGCGGTCTACGAACGGACGCGCATCACCTGTTGGCCACCGGCCCGCAAACAAGAGCTAAGGCGGCACCAATTGGCGCTCTCCAGCCTCGCGCGATTTGAAACCGTTCGCGTCCAGCAACCAATCTTTCTCGGCGTCGGCGTTTTGACTTTCCTCTGGTACCCGATCGGCACCATTTTGGCGTGCTTGGCCGTGGGTTGCTACTTCGGTGTGCCGCGGCCGCAGCTCTCAGTCGCCGTCGGGTTCGGCAGTCGCCGGTACTACCCGCTTCAACTCCCCGACCAAAGAGAAGCGCTCAAGATTCTCGAGCAATTGACCGGCCGAAGCCAAGCAACCGAAGGCGCCGCGCCACCGCAAAAACAAGCCAGCTGAGGTCCTCGTGACGGTATCGAACAAAATCTTTTTGCTGCTCGTCGTCCTTGCCAGCTGCATGGGTTGCGACCAAGCGACCAAGCGCCTCGCGGCGTTCGCTTTGAAGGACGTGCGCCCCGTGACCTTCCTCAACAACACCTTTCGCCTCGAATACGCGGAAAACCCCGGCGCCTTCCTCGGCTTGGGTTCGTCGTTGCCGGACTGGCAGCGCTACGCTCTCTTGACCGTCGTTTCGAGCGCCATCCTGTTGGCGTTGACGGCCTTCGTCTGCCTGAAGAAGGACCTCCGGCTTACCGACATCGCCGGCTACGCTTTGATCCTCGCCGGCGGGATGAGCAACATGATCGACCGCATTCTCGTCGGAGTGGTCGTCGACTTCATGAATTTCGGCGTCGGCAGTCTCAGGACGGGGATCTTCAACGTCGCTGATGTGGCGATCATGATCGGTCTCGGGCTCGTGGTGATTGCGCATCTTGTCCCCGAGAGGCCGCGCGACGTCGCTGCCAGCGCTAGTTAAGCCACTGATATCCTTGTAAAGAATGTGCAGATATGGTACTTAGGCGTGAGAGTTCATTCCCAACTTCAGCCAGCCAAGGTGGTACGTGCGATGGACGCCTGGAAAACTTTGACCGACATGCAAGCTCACGCCGGGAAACGCCAGACTGAAGGTCTCGGCGAAGCGGTGGTTCGCGACTTTTTAGCCGCCGACCCTCGCCTCGGCGCGGCGATCGCCCAAGCCGCGAAGATGCAGAGCGAGTGGGCTCGGGCCTATCCCCAGCTCGCGACGCTCGGAGAAGCCGAGCTGATCGATGCAGTGCAGAGCGGCTTCGTCAACTTCTACCCTTCCGACCAACGGAATCCTTATCTTCCGGTCGCCGCGCTCGGACCGTGGATCGTCACCTATCACGGCGCGGTGCTGCACGACTCGGGCGGCTACGGCATGATCGGGTTCGGTCACGCGCCGGAGCCGGTGCTGAAGGCGATGAATCAACCGCACGTCATGGCGAACATCATGACGGCGAGCTTCAGCCAACATCGCTTGAACGAGCGCTTGAACAAGGAGCTCGGTCACACCCGCAAGGCGAAGCCCTACTCCCGCTATATCTGCATGAATAGCGGCTCCGAGGCCGTCACCGTCGCCGCGCGGATCTCCGACATCAACGCCAAGAAAATGACCGATCCGGGCGGTCGCCATGCCGGCAAGCGCCTAATGTATCTAACGCTGAAAGGCGGCTTTCATGGCCGCACCGAGCAACCCGCACGCCTTTCCGACTCATCCGCGAAGAGCTACAAGGCGAACCTCGCGTCGTTTCGGGGCCTCAACGTCAACTACACCGTCGAACCGAATGACCTGGCGGGCCTGAAGGAAGCCTTTGCTTGGGCCGACCGCGAGCATATCTACTTCGAGAGCATGTACATGGAACCGGTGATGGGCGAAGGCGATCCCGGAAAGGCCGTCACGCCAGAGTTTTACAAACTGGCGCGCGAGCTGAGCGCCGGTCACGGCGCGCTCCTGGTCGTCGACTCGATTCAAGCGGGCATTCGCGCCCACGGGTGTCTCAGCATTTGCGACTACCCAGGCTTCACGGACCTGAGTCCCCCTGACATGGAAACCTTCTCGAAAGCCGTGAATGCCGGCCAATACCCGTTGTCGATCTTGGCGCTCACGGACAAGGCCTCCTCCCTTTACGTGCGCGGCGTTTACGGCAACACCAAGACGACCAATCCTCGCGCCCTCGACGTGGCTTCGGCGGTGCTCGACATGGTGACACCGGAGCTCCGCCGGAACGTAAAAGAGAAGGGCGCCGAATTCCTCGAGAAGTTTGCCGCGCTAGCGAAGGAATTTCCCAAGGTAGTTAAGAAGGTCCAAGGTACGGGCTTACTCTGCTCGATCGACATTTATCCCGAGGCCTTCACCGTCTGCGGCACGGGCCAACTCGAACAATACCTGCGCATGCACGGCATCGGCGTCATCCACGGGGGCGCCAACTCGCTGCGCTTCACGCCGCACTTCATGATTTCTTCGCGGGAAGTCGATTTGATCGTGACGGCTCTGCGCGAGTCGTTCAAGAACGGCCCGAAGGCGAAGGGCTGAGGTCGGGAGCGGGCGCGGTATTTTCAAAGAAGAAAGGAATCTCTGAAACCAGGGAACGGCCGAACTTTTTTAAGGGGCCGTTCGTTTCTTCAGAGATTCCTCTTTCTTTGAACTCGACTGCGCGTCGTGTCGCCCATAATTCCTCGCCGCCAGCCTCCCCGTCCCGTTCCTGAAGCCCCTTTGACTATTGGGAAATTCGCCATCGCCACAATCTAACCAAACAATATTAAACATTTAGGTTCCGACAGCCGATAAGGTTTTTGATCCCAAACCGACTCGGAGTCCGCGATGGCCCATACCCTAAAGAGCCTTTTGGTTCTCGCTTCGGCGCTCGCGCTCCTCGCCGGATGCGGCAACACGCAATTCGGCTCGAGCGGCGCCGCGCAGGGGGACAAAGCCGGCCACAAAAAGGACGGCAACGCGAAGGACGACGTCGACAGCGACGGCAAAGACGGCGGCAAGAATGGCGACAAGAACAAAGACAAAGACAAAGACAAAAACTCGAGCACCGACTCGACCAAAGATGAAGACTCCGGCAAGGTCTCCGCGGAGGAAGCCAAGGTCACCAAAGCCCTGAAGGCCTTGCCCAAGTTCGCAATGCTCGCCAACCAGTTCGAGTGCGGCTTCTGCCACATAAAAATCATGGGCGACATGGTGTCAACGACGGCGGTGCCGCCGGCCCGCAATGACTGGGTCGGCACGGTCAACGGGAACTGGCTGATTAATGGCGCGCTGAACGTCGGCCAATCCGGCGCGAAAATCGACGTCGCGGGCGACAAGAAAGAAAATTACTCGGGCCCCGAGGTCCCCAAAGGCATCCCGCAAATCAGCTTCAACGACGCCAAAGCCAAAGCCACCGGTACGTTGAAGGGTACCAGCGACACCGGCCCGATCACGATCAGCAAGGCCATCACCGGCAACACGGTTTTGATCGGCACCGACTCTTTGCCGCTAGAAATCAAGGGTGACGTTTTCGTCGATGGCGACCTGATTATCAAGGGCCGCTTCACCGGCATCGGCACGATCTACGCGACCGGCAACATCTTCGTTCCCTTCGACCTCTTGGCCAAGCATTCGCCGTTCCCCTACCCCGACGATGCGGGAAGCGCGAAGACGAAGGGCGAAGGCGCGGCGAAAGACAAATCCCTCGACGGCCTGGCGCTTGCCACGCCGAAGTCCGTCTTCATTGGCAATGCCAACTCGGGCGTCATCGGTCATCCGACTTCGCCGATTGATTCCCGCCCGGCCGTGAAAGCAATGTACGGTTGGTTTACCCAAGCCAAGTACGAGGCCCTCTACGAGAAGGCTTTCGACTGCAACAGTGGCAACGCCAATCGCGACCGCGCCGTCAATGCCGTCGACGCCTTCATTTACGCCGGCCGTAGCATCGAAGGCTTCGCCAGCGGCTCCGCCTTCAGCATCCGCGGCGGCATGATCACCGACTACTTCTTGGTCCTGAACGCCGCCAACGGCTGCGTCGGCTCGAGCCGCATCAGTCCGGTGCACGGTCGGGCGATGAACACCTCCTACGTCGAATACGATTGGCGCCTGGCGACGGGCAAATACCGGGTGCTGGAACGGCTCGGCGATGCGTTGGGCGGACCCTAAGGGTCGAGGACCGTGGGCGGCTCATCTTCTTCTCCAGGAGCCTCCGCCTCTTTGTAGGCTCCCCAAAGCCCTGGTTTGGCGACGCGCGCGAGGATCAGGCCGAAGGCTTGCCGAAGCGGCGGCAGCTTCTTGATTAGCTGCCACTGGCTGCCGTCGCTCGACGCCGTCATGACCCCGCCCATCGGAGCGTCGCCATTGCCACCGAGGTTCAGCGTTTCGAAAAGGTTTCCCTTGAGCACCAACGGCAAGTGGTCCGAGGCATAGTCCCGCTGCGCGGCGGTGCCGCGACACCCTGCGCCGATGACCTTCAAGCGCCCGTCGAAACGCGAAAACCGGTCGGCATAAAACGGCCCGAGCATTTCGCGGGAAAAATGCATGAACGGCAAACGCTCGTCGAGCGCCGCGCATATGCCTGGCACGGAGGGGCCCTGGCCGAACACTTTGCCGTACACCTCGTCGGAGATCGAGAAGTCGATGTAGGACGGCAATGCCCATAGCGCTCTGTGGGCCGCCACGACCGTCGACTGCGGTACGCCCCGCCAATTCGCCGGCAGTTTGCCGTCGACCTTCAGCTTGTCGGTTACTTTGTTCAATTGGCTGAGGTAGGAGAGCCCGACCATCTCGCGAATGATCGACGGCGTCGTCAGACAGAGAAACGCCAACTGCCGAACGTCCTCAAGGGCCGCCACTGGGTCGCTGTCGCGAAAGGCCGAAAGCAGGCGAAGCTTCACCCAATCGTCGAGGATGCTGCCTTCCGGGGCCGGGAAAGCGATCGGGTCGAGCGCGGGGTCTTGCGCCAGGGCGTCGCCGAGAGGACTGTCGACTTCCAATGACCAGTAACGGTACTTCTTTAGCTCCGCCATCCAACCGAAATCGATCAACGTCGGATCGAAGTCCTCGGCGTGCGTCAGCCATTCCCGGTCCCAGTCAGCAATTTGGTCGGAGAGCCCGTTCGGCAGATCGAGGCCGCCGGCGGCAGGCGCGCCTCCGGGCGGGAGTCCCGGCCCGGCCCATGACAGCATGCGATTCAAGAACAGTCCTGCATCAGCGGCCGGCAGATCTTCCGCCCCGGCCTTGAGCACGTCTTGAAAGAAGGGATCGGCCTTCACCAGAGCCAAATCGTTGGCCACAGGTTCGGCGTATTGCGCGGCCTCGGTGTTGTCGAAGAGCTCTTTTTCCTGGGCTCTGATCCACCGCCAAGCAATTACCGAAAAAATGACCGCCGCCAGCAACACTGAGCCTAAGAACGCCGAGACGACGTACAGCAGAATCTTGCCGACCCGGGATTTTCCAGGGGGTGGGGGCTGACGCTCGACTTCGTTCAATTTAAAACTGCCTTTGCCGCCAGGCCGCCCGGCGCGCACGTCAAACCGCCGCCGGGATGGCTGCCGCCGCCACAGAGAAAGAGCCCCACGAACGGCGTGCCGTAGCGCGAGCACTCGGGAGTCGGACGCACTAGAAGCTGGTCGGCCGCGTGCTCGCCATGAAAGAGATGGCCGCCCGACAAATTGAATTCCTTGCCCAAATCGGCCGGCGTCAAGACGCGCTTGCCGA
>JAYWBY010000557.1:0-10191 GCA_043781115.1 Pseudomonadota bacterium | reverse complement strand
TGAAGCACGGACGTCATTATGCCTAAAGGCGGCATGTTTCTACTCATATGATTTGACAGATCTTTTAAGACCCAGAGCTTTTTCATGCGGCTCTTATGAGCGAGGCGTAGAATAGCTAAAGAGGCTCATCCGGAAGGCCGAAGAGTCTTCATGGCTCGATGTCAGGATCCTCGCATGCCCAGTTTTCATCAATCCCCTAGAACTCTACGCCCCAAATTCTCGGCGCTTCGCCGGGATGTTCGTATGCCTATCTCGTTGGGAGGTCGTTCGATGCAATTTCAATTCTCGTTCAAACACATGGCCACTTCCTCTGCGCTCCAAACCTACGCCGAAGGGAAATTCCAGGAGAAAATCCAGAAATTCGTCACTAAACCCACGACGGCGCACGTCACCTTTTCGGTGAACCGTCACGAACATACGGCCCATTTAAGTTTACGCGCCGGCGACGGCTTCAGCCTCGAGGTGGAGCACACGTCCAGCGACATGTACGCCTCGGTCGACACGATGGTCGACAAGCTCTCGACCCAATTGAAAAAACACAAAGAAAAGCTGAAAGACCACAAACAGCTGAAAATCTCGAAAGAGCTGCCCGTCGCCACCGCGGAAGTCGACGCCGTCGACGCCGCCGACATCTTGAAGTTCGAAGCTGGCAGAAAGCGCGCCAACGGCCACTAAGACGTCCATTCTCTTCCTAGCTACTCGCCCGCCCGCCGCCACCCGGCAGGCGGGCTTTTTTTGCCCACTTTAAGCGAATTTCTCCGCTGATATACTTAAGTTATCCCACCCGTTATCTCCTCCGTCCGCCACTCCGGAAAAACATGGTCCGAGCGTTCCTTAGACATTCGCCTACGGGGATCGTCCTTGCCATCGTCATGGCGTGCGCGACCTTTTGGGGTATTGCGCCGAAAGCGCGCGCTTCTGATTTGATTTATCCGGGCGTTCAACCCAAAGTTTCGGCGGGCGCCGGCCAGACGGTGTCGCGCGGTTCGTCGGCCCTCTTTTACAATCCCGCCAATTTGATTTTCAGCAAGTTCATCGAACCGGACTTCGACATCTCGTTCGCCAAAGTCACTTACACTTACCAGCATACGGACACGGCGCAATACGCTCCGGCCGTCGTTGACGTGACGGCGCCGCCGGTTACGATCGGCCTAGGCTTTCGGCCGACGCCGAGCTTTGCTTTGGGCATTTCGATCCTACCAACCGGCACGGGCGCACCGCAAAACATCAACGCAGTGCCGCTCGAGATCGAAGGCACCTATCAGTTGATGAACATCGTCACGAAAAACAGCGGCATGAAGATCGCCGCCGGCGCCGCCTTCCGCGCCGCCAACGCCTTTACCATCGGCGCCGGGCTCATCCGCACCTCCGAGAAAATTGCGACGATCGCCACGCCCGACGGCTCGGAGGATCCCTTGATAGACGCCCTATACGGCGGCGATTCAAACCAGTTCATCGTCGGTTTCCGGTCGGAGATCATCGACCGCGCCTTGGTCTTAGGCCTCAGCTACAAGACGGCGGTTACCAAACCCTACAAGGGCGACATCTTGATCAACCTCAGCGACGATGCCGACTACGTGCCGTTCGAAGGCGTCGGCTACACGCCGGCCGCGATCGGTTTCGGCGCCGAAACGCGCTTTGGCGACTTCGGCATCTTCTTCGACTTCTTGCGCGAGATGTGGAGCGGCGGCCGCGCCATCGCCAAGAGCGGACTCGGCACCGATCCGCCGTTCGTCGACTACATCGACTCGAACAACATCAGCGGCGGCATCAAGTTTTGGATGGCGAAGAAGCACATGCTGACCTTGGCCTTCGGCCTGGACGGCGCCAACATCGGCGACGGCACGGAGGAGACCAAGAGCTCTGGCCTCGCGGGCGACGCCGCGACCGCCGACGATACCGCCACCGGCGTCAGCTTCGGCCAACTCGAGGCCATCCCGCGGACCATTTTGGCCGGCGGCTACCGTTACAAACTCTCGGGCACAGGCTACATGGAGCTCGGCGGCGAATACCAAAAAGGCTCGCGCGTCGTGCCAGCGAACTTCCACCAAGAAGGCACCTATACGCTCAACGTCTTGATGTTGAGCTTCGGTATCGCCTACGGCTTCTAGTTTACTCTTGGGGACGGTCGGCCGGAATGCCTTCGATGTCTATGAGACCCGAGCCCGCTTCGGCTTCGGCCGCTTTGTACATCGACTTGATCAAGGCCGTGGCCGTCTCTTTGATTTTGCTTTCGGCGACTTTGTCCAAACCGTGGTTGTCGACCGTCAGGAAGGCGACCGTGAGGAGGTAACCTGAATCACCGATTTGGATGCCGGCCGTGATCATATTGAACACCTTGACGGTCTTGATGCCTTCTTCGGTGACTTGCGTGTACATGTAATTTTTGCCGGAGTCGAGTTCGAACTGGTCGCTGCGCACGACCGACTCCGTGTCAATTTTAATGCCGCCGGTCGACTGCGAGTTGATCGAATGGATTTGCCAGCCGCGGACCTGGTACTTGCCGTCGTTCGGGTACTCGTGTTTGACCTCGAACAGGGTCGACGTCGCCTTCGAGGCTTCGGCGAGTTTCTTCGCCGCGCCTTCGTCAGCGGCCTTCGGACCGACCTTTTCGAAGTGGTCCTTGGCGCTGATCGGCAACTTGATGCCGACGCCGAAGTAAGCGGTGGTTTCCTTCGTGGCTTTGTCGCTGGTGATGGCTTCGAGCGACTTCAGGGTCGGCGTGCCGCTGCCGGAATACGCGGACTTGACCAACGTGCTCGACAGCAAAGTCTTCGCCTTGTCGCCGTCACAGAGTTTGCCGAAATATTCGCTCAACTTTTTCTGCACGACGTCGGTTTCGCCGGCCTTCTTGCACCAGCCGTCGAAGTCGCCGTCGCCCGCTGGCGTGGCGTTGTCGTCGTCGTCGCCTTTGGTCGAGTCGTCGTCGTCGCCCTTGGTGGTGCTCTTTTTGTCGCCGCTGCCCTTTTGCTTGGCGCCGTTGTCGCAAGCAGCCACCCCGAGTCCTAGACCCAGAAGCAGCGACAGCAGGTGTTTTGACGACTTCATGGGATTCCTCACAGTTTCTCCGAAAGCACGACGACGCCGGTTTCAGGGGTGCCCGTGTCGACGACGATGACGTTGATGTCGCGGGCTTTGTTGTCGATAAACATGGTCTGCACCGGGTTCAGACCGAGGGCCAGGGTCGTGTCGACGCCGCCGAAATCGAAATGGAGGCTATAGGCCATGTCGGATTGAATGACTTGCGAACCGCCGTTCTCGTTGATGTTGATCGTGAGCTTCGGATCCGTCGGCGCGATGGTGACGGTGCCTTTGAACTTCGAACCGACCGGATACGCGGGATCGGCTGAGACTTCGATTTCCGCTTCGATGTTGCTGAAGGTCCGGCCTTCGCCGATTTCGGCCTTGTAACGCGCCGGGTCCGCTTTCGGCGATACCGACATCGGCAGCGGCGGGTTGAATTTGATCAACTTGCCCTTGCCGCCTTTGATCAGGTTGATCTCGGTGACCGGCTGGACGGTGCAAAGAATGCCGTTCCAGTCGGGGCTCGAGCTCATCAAATCGGGGCGCTTCGACGCGGGCAGGACTTGGGCGGTCATCGAACCCTTGTTGGGTTGGGTGCGCTGCTCGGCCGCCGACTTGGCTTGGCTCGGCTCGGCGGTGACGTCGAAGTCGGTCGTCTGTTTGACCTCTTTCATCGTCGCGTGCACCGTTTGCCGGACCTTCACCTGGACGCGGTAATTGATGACGCCGAGAATCGGCACCGAGGCCTGGCCGATGAACACTTTCGGCCAGCCGTGCAACGTCTTGTCGAGGAGCACGGCGTCGGGATCGTTCAAGGTCGCTTGGTCGACGCCGCATTGCTTCAGAATGGCTTCGATGCTTTGCGATTCGTCGCCGGGCGAGGTGTCGTTCAGATCGGGAAGCGTCGAGTCGTCGGACTCGTCGGCTTTTTTCTCTTCGGTTTTCTTCTTGCTGACGCCGGCTATGCTACCGCCTTTGTCGCCCGAACAAGCGCCCGCGCCGAAGGCCAGGGCGGCGATCGATACGAAGAAGACGCTCGGATTTGGGACAAAGTGTTTCATAGTAGCTTTATCGGTAGGCCCCCAAAACTCTTTAGGAAGTTCGCATCGGAGGCCTTTTATACGGTGAAGTCATCGGGTTATGACGGTCGAAAGGGCGGCATTTCACCTCGCTGGACACGGGCGGAGGCAGACTCCTATAATCGTTAGATCATTCCAGAACCGGGTAAAATCAGAAGAAGATCAGGATCTTTGACAGGATTCCAGGGCCAGTGGTTTGGCCTTTGGACCGCGATGGACGTCAGGGAGGTCAGCTCGATGAGTAGGTCAAATTCAACGGTGTTGTCGCTGCTAGCCAAGCTCGCCTTGGCGCTCGGCATGGCGGCCTTCGGCTCGGCGGCCCTAGCCAGCCCGCGCAACTTCGACAAAGAGCACGTCCCCGGTCAGATGATCGTCAAATTCGCGGCCGGCATCGGCACGGATTCCGCGGCGTCGCTGCTCGCGAGCCTCGGCGGCAAGTCGCTCCACTCGTACCACGCCAGCCAAGCGCAGCTCGTCGAATTCGCCGCTGTGAAGAAAGACGAAGCGCTTCTCGAAGCCAAAGCCGAGGCGTTGGCCAAAGACCCGCGCGTCCTTTACGTCGAAGCCAACACGATCCTCCATGCCGACATGACGCCGAACGACCCGAACTTCGCCCAACTCTACGGCTTGCACAATGACGGCTCGAACGGAGGCAAGGTCGGCGCCGACATCAGCGCGACCGCGGCTTGGGACGTTACGACCGGTTCGCGCAACGTCCTGGTCGGCATCATCGACACAGGAGCCGACTACACTCACCCCGACATCGCGCCGAATTACTGGCAAAACCCGGGTGAGACGGGCCTCGACGAAGCTGGCCACGACAGGGCCACCAACGGCATCGACGACGACGGCAACGGCTTCATCGACGACTGGCACGGCTGGGACTTCGCCAACAACGACAACGACCCGATGGACGACAACAAGCACGGCACCCACGTCGCCGGCACCATCGGCGGCAACGGTAACGACGGCGTCGGCGTCGTCGGCGTAAACTGGCAAGTGTCGATCGTCGCCATCAAGTTCCTGACGGGCGCCGGCTCGGGCACCCTCGACGATGCCGTCAAGGCGATCGAATACGGCACGAAACTCGGCGTCACGCTCACCAGCAACAGCTGGGGTGGTGGCGGCTTCTCCGACACCATGCTCGCCGCGATCAAAGAAGCCGGCGACCACGGGATTCTCTTCGTCGCCGCGGCCGGCAACGACGGCGTCAACAACGACGCGTCGCCGCACTTCCCTTCGACCTATGACCTCGACAACATCATCGCCGTCGCGGCCACCGACAAGAACGATTTAATGGCGGATTTCTCGTGCTTCGGCGCGACCTCCGTCGACCTTGGCGCTCCCGGCGTCGACATCTTGTCGTCGGTTCCCGGTGGCCTCTACGACAAATTGAGCGGAACGTCGATGGCGACACCGCACGTGTCGGGCGCCGCCGCGCTGGTGAAAGCCGCGTACCCGGACGCCACGGCCGCCCAAATCAAGGCGCGCTTGATCAACACGGCCGACCCCATCGACGCGCTCGCCGGCAAGACAGTGTCCGGCGGCCGTTTGAACGTCGCCAGCGCTCTCGAGAATGACCTCATCGCGCCGGACGCCGTTAGCGCGCTCAATGTCGCCGACCAAGGCACCACGACCGTCAAAGTTCAGTGGCACGCCGCGGGCGACGATGGTGACCAAGGCCTCGCCAAACGCTACGAAGTGCGCACTTCGGCCACGCCGATCGACAGTGAAGAAGCTTGGAACCTTGCGACGAAAGCCAACGTCTCCATCGCCGCCGCGGACGGCGAAGGCGAAGTGCTGGCGACCTTGAACGGCCTGCCGTTCAATAGCTCCGGCTATCTCGCGGTTAAGGCCGTCGACAACGTCGGCAACGTCGGGCCGCGCTCCGAAGGCCTCCCCTACTCAGTGCTGCAGGTTTTAAAAGTATTTGAAAACACCGCCGAAGTCATGGACGGCGCCCACGGCGACGCGCCTTGGGGCCTCGAAGCGGCGGCCTCCGGCGGCCAAGTGTTCTCGGACAGCCCCGGCGCGGATTACGCGGTCAATCTGAATATCTCGCTGACGCTGGATCCGATCACGCTCGCGTCCAATCAAGCGACGCTCGTTTTGCAAATGGGCTATGACCTCGAGACGGGCTACGACTTCGGCTTCATCGAGATCAGCAAGGACGGCGGCACGACCTGGACCGAGCTCGCCAAAGTCACCGGCACCGCCGAGATGGGCGAGAAGACTTTCGACCTAGCCTCGGCCCTCGGCGACGCGACGACGTTCACGCTCCGTTTCCGCGAAACAACGGACTACTCGATCAATAAAGACGGCATCAAGATCGACAACGTCCAAATTTATGCTCCGATGAGTCACTAAGAGCGGAGAGCGCCAGAGTCTAGAGAACGGCCGGCTGGAGAGGGTAAAGCCTTTTCATGCCGGCCGTTCCTTTTTCAGAGATTCCTCTTTCTTTGACCCATACAGCAGCTGCGAGCGGTTTCGTTGCGGCATCGCCAGCCCGCTGCCCCTCAAATTTCAAAGAAGGACTGAATCTCTGAAAAAGGAACGGCAGGCCGGGGCGGCCGCCCGTTGCCTTTCCCGCACTCGCACGCTAAATTGACGAGCATGACGGACGACCGCGCCACCCCACCTCCGGCCAAACTCGTGGAAGGCCTCGACTTCTACTTCAACGAAGCCGGCCTCATGGTGCTGACCAAGCACTACTTAGAGAAGCGTGGCTATTGCTGCGAAAGTGGTTGCACGCACTGTCCTTACGGCAAAGCCCCGAAGTAGACGCCGCATCCCCAAGACAACATTCATCAAATTAGCCTCAACTCCTTTGGTAAAAGTGCCGAATAACCTCCCATGGGCGCTTTGCAACTGCAACCTTCCAGGGCCGGGACCGTTCGCCGAATCATTCGGCGCGGCGTGCACTTCGCGTGCGGCCTCTGCCGCAGCGACTATCTGGTCGAGGGCCAAGCGCAAAGTTGCGTCCAACGCTGCTGGGGCGACCTCTTGGCGCTCGACCCGGTCATCCGCAAGCGCCGTTTCATTACCACAGCATACCGCTGCCGTTTTTGCGCGCGCGACTATGCCACCCACGGTGACGCCGAAGGTTGCGCCAAGGCCTGCCGGACGCAGCACGTTTGGCGCCACGAGCACGAACAAAGTTTGACGGATCAAAGTACTTTGCCGCCTCCGAAGAGACAAAAGGCCAAACCAACGACCCCTTATTTGGCGATGGTGCGGCTCGCTCCGCCGCCGCGGAAAGGCGTCGCCGCAAAGGCGAAAGCCAAGACGGCCGGAGAGGAAGCGTCGGAAACGGGCAACCCGATCAATGCCGACATCGACACCATGCCGCCGGGGGTGGACCCTCCCGGTCCTGCTGCCGCCGAAGCCAAACCCAAAGCCCCGCGCGCCAAGAACTCCAAGGCTTTTTACCGAGACGGGGCACGCTACGTCTGCAGCGAATGCCACGCCAAATACTTTACTAAGGGCGAAGTCGAAGGCTGTTTCGCCGGCCACGGCTAACAGGCTCAAGTGCCGAGCATGGCCTTCAGCGAAATGACGAGGCTATAGCCCCGGAGCTGCCCCTTTTCCCTCACGTGCGTCAAATCGCCGGTGGCGCTGGGGTCCGCTGCACCCACGTCGCCGCGCACGTCGTATTGGGCTTGGTACGCCGTCAAGAGGGGCATCGCCATGCCGATCGTCAAGAAGTAGCCTTCGACCCGCGTTTCCAGTAGCTCGGGCGTGTTGCCGTTCGGCCGCGCTTCCTTCAACCAGCTAAAGAAGATGGCGGGGACCAGCGAAAAGTTGGTGACGTGCATGACGTAGTTGTCGATCAAGTTGGCATTGCCAGACTCCTGGCCCTCTTTGCGATTTCTCCCGATCGAGCGGCCCACGATGTCCGCGTAAGTGAGGCCCAAAGCAAACCCATAGCCGCCTTCGGCGCTGCGCAGGTCCTTCGTTTGGGCGCTGAAACCGGTGAAGAACGAAAGTCCCGTGCCGACGTAGTCGACGTTGAGCTGCTTTTCGCGCGTCGGCTCGTAGGGACCGAGCAAGATGTCGAGGGAGACGTCGGCGTACCAGCTCGACGAGATGTAGCCGGTGCCGAGCTGGATCGCCCCACTGTTACCGAGGAGCTCGTTGCCGTTGCCGGCCTTCAAGCTATGCCGCTCGCCGGCGATGCCGAAGCTCCAGACGTTGCTTTTTACTTCGGGGTGGGCGTTGCTCGGCGCCGTGATCGTCGCCAGCGACCCTGCCGCAAGGGCGGGAGCCGCGGCGAAGAAAAGCGCCGTCATGAAGAGCCGCCGGATCACGGGGTCCTTGGCGCTTGCCGGCGCTTGACGATTCGAATGATTATGATCGAAAGCTCGAACATCAGGTAAAGCGGCACCGACAAAGCGACCTGCGACACAGGGTCCGGCGGCGCCATGATGGCCGATAGCACCAGGACGCCGACGACGACGTAGCGGCGCGACTTGGTCAGCATTTCCGCCGTCAAAATGTCGAGCATCCCGAGCAGCACGATCAAGACGGGGGCTTCGAATACAATGCCGAAACCGAGGATCATCAAGGTGATGAGGGAGATGTAGTCTTTGATCGTGATCATCGGCGTGCCGACTTCCATACCCATGTCGATTAGGAACTTCAAACTCATCGGCAAAACAAGCGTATAGCAGAAGATGATGCCGCCGAAGAACAGCACCGTCGAAGCAAAGATGAACGGCAGAATGTACTTGCGCTCGCGCGGGTAGAGCGCCGGTTCGAAGAACTTCCAAAACTGGTAAAGCCACACCGGACCCGAGACGATGACGCTGGCCAAGAAGCCGACTTTCAAGTCGACCATGAACACGTCCATGGGGCTGGTGAAGTGCAGCGCGTTGACGCCCTTCGGCAGCGCGTCTTCGAGGGGCTTGCGCAAGAACGTGATGATCTTCTCGGCGAACGAGAACGCGATGCAGAAGAAGATGGTGATCGAAATGGCCGACTTGACCAACCGGCCGCGGAGCTCTGACAAATGGTCCCAGATCGACATTACCTTGCCGCCGGCGATGAGTTCTTCGTCGCCTTGAGTTGGCTGATCGCCAGGGAGGGCCGTTTCGACCATGTCAGTGCGCCTCGAGCCAGTTGGCTCCGACGCCTATCTCTACGGAGAGCGGCACGTCGAGTTTAAGGGCATTTTCCATGCAGTCGCGGATCAAGACTTTGACGCGATCGACCTCGCCGCGCGGCACTTCGAAGACCAATTCGTCGTGAACCTGCAGCAGCATCCTCGTCTTCAGGTTCTCTTCGCCGAGGCGTTTGTCGATGCGGATCATCGCCAGCTTGATCAAATCGGCGGCGCTGCCTTGGATGGGCGAGTTCACCGCGATGTTCTCGGCGTTGGCCGCATTGCGCTGGTTTAAGTCCATCAAGCCATCGACCACCCGGCGGCGGCCGGTGACGGTGCGGGACTCGCCGGTATCCTTGGCGGCGTTGACGGCTTTGTCGATGAAAGCTGAGATGCCTGGGTAGCCGGCGAAGTACTTGTCGATGAAAGACGCGGCTTCCGCCAAGCTGACATTCGTCTCCGCGGCGAGCCGGCGGGCGCCCATGCCGTAGATGATACCGAAGTTGATCGCCTTGGCGCGCGACCGCATCGTTTGATCGACTTCCCTCGGCTCGACGCCGAAGACTTTCGCGGCGGTCAGACGATGGATGTCGTCGCCGTCGGCAAAGGCGCGTGCCAGGGCCTTCTCGCCGGCCAAATGGGCGAGAATCCTAAGCTCGATCTGCGAGTAATCGGCCGACATCATGACGGTGTCGGCGTGTTGCGCTCTAAACGCCTGACGGATCTCCCGGCCTAAGGCCGTGCGGATCGGAATGTTCTGCAAATTCGGATCGGCCGAGCTGAGGCGCCCGGTCGCGGTCCCCGTTTGATGAAAGGAAGTGTGAAGTCGTCCGGTCTTCTTGTGGACGAGCGTCGGCAAGGCGTCGACGTAGGTACCTTTGAGCTTCGCCACGCCACGGTACTCGAGCAGCGCACGCGGCAAAGGGTGCGCCCCGAGCCTCTGCAGGACGGACTCGTCGGTGGAGAAGCCGGTCTTGGTCTTCTTCA
>JAYWBY010000556.1:0-3709 GCA_043781115.1 Pseudomonadota bacterium | reverse complement strand
ACCCACCGGACTTCTTTGGAAAGTTTCCGACGTCACATCCTTATGTCATCTTTCCCTTTCCCCGAGCTTGGCTCGGCGCTACGGCCGTTCCCTTTTTCAGAGATTCCTAGTTCGTTGAACCAGTGGGCGCCGCAAAATAGGCTTGCGGCGTCGCCTTGACGGTGACCGGGGGTGCGTCATTTTTCAAAGAAAACCGCACTGAATCTCTGAAGGAAGGAACGGCCGACCAGAGGATTTTGAACGGGACAACCCGGAATGTTGACACGGGCAGTCGTAAGAGTACTATAGCGGCCACCGCTTCCAGGAGGAGCCTCCCTATGAGCAGCGACCGCAATCCGGGCCGTCCGTCCTCGGGGTCTATCGAGACCGCTCTCACCTACGACGACGTTCTCCTGATCCCCTGCCACTCGAAGGTCCTGCCGGGCGAGACGAAGCTCGACACACGCTTCACGCGGCGCATCCGGATCAAGATCCCGCTAGTCTCCGCGGCGATGGACACCGTCACGGAAGCGCTCGCCGCGATCGCGATGGCGCAGTCGGGCGGCATCGGCATCATCCACAAGAACATGTCGGTGGAGGCCCAGGCCCGCGAAGTGAAGAAGGTGAAGAAGAGCGAAGCCGGCATGGTCATCGACCCGATCACCGTCACGCCCGACCAGACGGTCGGCGACATCCTGGCGATCATGGCGAAGTACACGATCTCCGGTTTGCCCGTAGTCCAAAACGGCGCCTTGGTTGGTATCGTCACCAACCGCGATATCCGCTTCGAGACCAACCCGTCGCGCCGCGTCAGCGAAGTGATGACAGCCGAGGTCGTGACGACACGCAAAGGCGTCAGCGCGGAAGAAGCGACGCAGATCCTGCACAAGCACCGCATCGAAAAATTGCCGATCCTCAGCGACGACGGCAAGACCCTGATCGGCCTCTTTACCATCAAGGACATCGAGAAGGCCCGCCGCTTCCCGAACGCCTCGAAGGATTCCGCTGGCCGACTCTTGGTGGGCGCCGGCATCGGCGCGGGTGGAGACTACTTGGAACGCGCGGAAGCGCTCCTCGAAGCGGGCGCCGACGTGCTCGTCGTCGACACGGCCCACGGCCACAGCCAAGGCGTTTTGGACGCAGTTACCCGCATCAAGCGCGGCTTCAAGAAGTTCGACTACGAAGTGGTCGGCGGCAACGTCGCCACCGCGGAAGGCACGAAGGCTTTGATCGACGCCGGCGCCGACGGCGTCAAGATCGGCGTCGGACCGGGCAGCATCTGCACGACCCGCATCGTCACCGGCGTCGGCGTGCCGCAACTCTCGGCCGTCATGGAATGCGCCGCCGCGGCGCGCGGCACCGGCGTGCCAATCATCGCCGACGGCGGCATCAAATTCTCCGGCGACGTCGTCAAGGCATTGGCCGGCGGCGCCGACACCGTCATGATCGGCAGCATGTTCGCCGGCACCGACGAGTCGCCGGGCGAGATGGTCATCTACCAAGGCAAGAGCTACAAGATGTACCGCGGCATGGGCAGCCTCGGCGCCATGGCGAAAGGTTCGAAAGACCGCTATTTCCAAGGCGAAGTGGAAGACCAAGGCAAGCTCGTGCCGGAAGGCATCGAGGGCCGCGTCGCCTACAAGGGCCCGCTCGCCAATACGCTCTACCAATTGACCGGCGGCATTCGCTCGGCCATGGGCTACATCGGCGCCGCGACCATTGCCGACCTGCAGGAGCGGGCCCGGTTCCGCCAGATTACTTCCGCCGGACTGAAAGAAAGCCACGTGCACGATGTCTACATCACGCGCGAGGCGCCGAATTATAAATTGGACTGAGCAACGAGGAGGGCTTCCCCATTAGCACGCCGTCGCATCAAGCCATTGCCCGCCCGACCGACGAAGGCCTGCTAGTCCTCGACTACGGGTCGCAGTACACGCTGCTGATCGCGCGCCGCCTCCGCGAGATCGGCGTTTACGCCGAGGTCATCGACGGCCGCGCCACGGAACCGCCGAAGGGCTTGAAGGTCCACGGCATCATCCTCTCCGGCGGCCCCGACTCGGTTTACGACTCAGGCTCACGCCGCATCCCCGACTGGGTTTTCATGGCCCAAAAGCCGATCCTCGGCATCTGTTACGGCATGCACCTTTTGGTCGAACACTTCGGCGGCAAGCTCCGCGGCGGCAAGGGACGAGAGTACGGTCGCGGCGTCTTGAAGCTCGACGCCGAGGTCGGCTCGCCGGCCGGCCGACTCTTCTACGGTCTGCCGACGGAACAAACGGTGTGGATGAGCCACGGTGACGACGTCGTGTCGATGCCGTCTTGCCTCGTCACCACTGGCCTCAGCGCCGACGGCGTCGTGTCGGCGATAGTCCACGCCGAGTTGCCCATCGCGGGCTTGCAGTTCCACCCAGAAGTGAACCACACGGAACACGGCGGTGAGCTCCTCGCCAACTTCGTGAAGAATCTCTGCCGCGCCCCGATCAACTGGGATCCGGGCTCGATGATGGACGCCACCAAGCGCTACATCCGCGAGACGGTCGGCAAGGGCCACGCGCTCGTCGCCTGCTCCGGCGGCGTCGACTCGACCGTGGCCGCGGCCTTGCTCGCCAAGGCGCTCGGTCCGGAGAACGTCACGGCGGTCTTTTGCGACACGGGACTGATGCGCAAGAACGAAGTGCCTTGGGTGTCGGGCGCCTTGAAAAGGCTCGGCTTGAAGCATGTCGAAGTGCTGAATTCCGAGGCTAAATTTCTCTCCGAACTCGCCGGCGTCACCGACCCCGAACAAAAACGCAAGATCATCGGCCGCCTCTTCATCGAGGAGTTCGAACGCTACAGTAAAGGCCACAAGGACGAATTCACGCACTTAGGCCAAGGCACGCTTTATCCCGACGTCATCGAATCGGCTGGCCACGGCGCCGGCGCCAAAGTGATCAAGAGTCACCACAATGTCGGCGGTCTTCCCGAAAAGCTCCACTTGAAGCTCGTCGAGCCGCTGCGTTTCCTCTTCAAAGACGAAGTGCGGGCGCTCGGCGAACAGCTCGGTCTGCCGCACGACATGGTGCATCGCCATCCCTTCCCTGGACCGGGCTTAGGCGTCCGAATTCTCGGCGAAGTGACCAAAGAACGGTTGGAGATCCTGCGTGGCGCCGACGACGTCTTCATCAAGGCGTTGCGCGACAAGGGACTCTACGATCAAGTATGGCAAGGCTTCGCCGTGCTCTTGCCGGTGAAATCTGTCGGTGTCATGGGCGACAACCGCACCTACCAAATGACCATTGCGCTGCGCGCCGTGACGTCGACCGACGCCATGACCGCCGGAGTGTGCGACTTGCCGCTGAGCTTCCTGACCGAAGTCGCCGCCGACATCGTCAAGAAGGTCGACGGGGTAAACCGCGTGGTCTACGACGTCACGACCAAGCCGCCGGCGACGATCGAGTGGGAGTGAGGGCGTTAGTTTTGAGGGTTTCGAGGTCTCTCGGGGACTATCGGAAACAGCGCTGGGAAGCGCTTTCAGGTCCTCGCAAGTCGTTGATTGACAATCGGTTTCCTGTTTTGAGCGTTTGCTGAGCTGGTTGTCCGACACCTGCCCTCAAGCTGATGCAGGTCGCTGCCTTGCCGCGAGCGCGGGCAGGTGTCAGACAACCCTTGACATGAGCAGACAATCGACTTGATCGCTGGAACCTGACGATCCGGAACTTGCTCGCCGTTGACGGTGCCACGCGGCTAAGTT
>JAYWBY010000555.1:0-10200 GCA_043781115.1 Pseudomonadota bacterium | reverse complement strand
CCACGATGCCGGCCGACGCCGTTTGCTCGGTCGACAATCGCCTCTTCGGCCGCGAGCCCAAGGCCGTGCCTTTTTGGTGCGTGCTGCTGCTCAGGGCGCAAATTTTCGTGGTCTTTTTTTTCGCCGGCTTAGCCAAACTCAGTCCAACATGGCTCGACTCGCACCCCGCCCAGCAAGTGCTGGCTAACAACGCTGCGGCGGCCTGGATCCTGCCGCTCTTTCGCCTGCCGCAAGCGGACAGCGCGCTGAAATTCGGCGGCCTGGCCCTGGACCTTTGCTTGCCGTGGCTGCTCTTGGCTCGGCCGACGCGACGACTTGGCCTGGCGCTCGTCGCAGCGTTCATGACAGTCAACGGCCTGATTTTCCCAATCGGCGTTTTCCCGGCTTTGGCCGTCCTCGCCGCGGCGATGTTTCTGGAGCCGCAGTGGCCGCGCCGGCGCGCGGGCAAGGCGGCGCTACCGCAGACGACTGGGTTTGCCCTTTCGCGGTTTCTGGCGCCGCTTTATTTGATCGTGCAGTTCGCCCTTCCCCTTCGGGCCTTCATCTACCCCGGTCCGTCCGCCTGGAGCGAAGAAGGGCATTTCTATTCGTGGCGCATGATGGGGATCGAGAAGCAAGGAACGCTGGCCTTGACCGTCACGAATCCGGTCACGGGCCTGGAAGCCGATTGGGATTTGGCTCGCGAACTCACGCCGCGCCAAATTCACTCGCTTTCGACCCGCCCGCTCCTGGTTCACCAATACGCCCGCCACGTCGCCGACGAAGTGGAGCTCCACGAAAAGGTCCGGCCGCTAGTGAAAGCCAGACAAAGCGTGGCGCTCGGCTCCCACCCGGCGCAGCTGATCATCGATCCGGGGCGGGACCTGGCCAGCGAGCCTTATTCACTCGGGGCGTATTCTTGGATTTTGCCGCTCGCCGATCCCTGACGAAAAACGCCGCCGGTTTCCCGGCGGCGTTTTTCTATCTAAACCGAATATGATTTAGCGAACGAGCTGGCAGCTCGTGACCGAGCAGCGGTCATGGAATTGCTGGCAATAGTTGAGAGCGGCGCGCGCGGCGTCGTTCTGCGAGTAACCTTGGGCGCGATGGCCTCCTTGGTGCTCTTCCCAACCTTGGTCGACGGCGGTGCATTCCCAAAGATCGCGACCGGGGCCGGGGCCCGGGCCGTTGTCATCGACGCAACCGTATTGACGGTCCCAGTAGCAGCCGCGGTTCTCTTGGCATTGGCGAGGATCGCGAATGTCCTGGCAGCTGCGCGGGCGCGGGTTGTTTTCGTGCGTGCAACCGTATTGGCGGTCCCAGTAGCAACCGATCGATTGCTCGCATTCGCGTACGTCCCAGATGTCCTCGCAGCTGCGCGGGTTCGGGTTGCCTTCATGGAGACAACCGTAATTCCAGTCCCAGTAACAACCGATCGACTGTTGGCAGAGGTTGGCGTTGCGGATGTCCTCGCAGCGGTTGGGCCCGTTGTGGTCGCTGTCGCGGTCGGGGTTGAAGGTGCCTTCGCCGAACGCCGCGCTGGTAAAGAACAAAGCAAAGCTAAGCAGCAAAATTCTCTGAAACATGGCTCTCCTCCTCGGGAGTGATTGTGGGGGGCGGAAACCTTAGATTTCCTTCACAGCACCTAGGATAGTGCGAAAATCGAAGCTCCGCGATGCGCCATGTTGGCCTCATGATTCTGAGAAAATTCCCTAATCGTCGGCATTATGCGCTATTATTGAAGGAATCGCCGGAGGTTCAGCCATGAAAGCAATGACTGAGGATGAGATCCGCCAGGCCTTTGACGTCGTAGACCGAGAAGGTCTGACCTTTCCCCACCTCGCCGAGGCGCAGTGGGGCGAGCGCGACTTTCTGGCATGGCGGCACCCGAGCGGCGGCAAGGCATTCCTCGTCGTCGACCTGCCCGAGCGGGCCGTGGGCCTGGTGCTACGCTTCGGCGCGTCGTCGAACGGTGCCGTCTGCGATCTCTGCTGCGGCGTCGACCGCGAACTCGGCGCGCTGCTCATGCTCGTCGAAACTTGGGCAAAACCAAGAACGAGTCACGGTCTGATGATCTGCGCCGGCTTGGATTGCGGCGACTCGGTCCGAGACAAGAAGTGGGTCTACCGCATGGGGGAAACCCTGCCGACTGGGCGAAGGATCGAAAGACTGCAGGCCAACCTCGAGAGGTTTGTGAGGGAGGTTTCAGGAGTGAAGGCGGGGTTTGCCTCTTAAGCACTTCTCGTCGTCGTATTCGTGCTCGATGACGTGCTCGTGCTCGTGCTCATCGTCGAATTAAAAATCGTCGCTCAAATGATGTAGCAGGTTAGCGCACACCGCCTCGTGTCGCTCTCTATCAGCCACCAACGGATCGAATACTTCGAAGAATAGAAACCACGAAGATGACCTTTCAAGCGCCGCGGCTCTTTCTGCCCCTACCAACAGGGCCCGCCGCTCGATACCATCTATCGTTGCTTGCTCCGGAGCAAAGAGCGCCTTTAGCGCGGAATCCTCAGCGGAAAGCGCCACGACGAGTTGAAAGGCTATGGCTTCCTCTAGCCGATAGGCGCCCGTCTGCCAGACCGGACCGCGCCCCGGCGTCGCGCCGAACTGGTCGAGCGACAACTCGGTCAGCGGCTCGACCCCGGCCAGACGCATTGCCTTCACGTCTGAGCGCGTGGTCGCGGGATAGTTCGCTTGAATTGCGGAATAAGCGGCGTTCACCCGGCGCACGACATCTGGCCACGCGTCGGCGCCAATACAATCGAGCGTCGAGTTCGTCGCCAGGGCGGCGGCGCCCCAGCGCCTGAGGTCGCCATGCCGCTGGATGCGCGTCAATGTGCCGAGCGCCACCGTGTTGCCCAGCTCGTGGTTGAAATCGGTGTTCGGGTAAGGATAGTAGCGCGTCGGCAAGAGGAACGTCGCGCCGCTCGCGTCCGGGGCGAAGCGCAGATGCCGGTAATGGGGGGCGGTCGGCGCCGCCGCCAGGAACGCTTGGAAATCGGCCTTCGTCGCGGCGGCCACCGCCCCGTGTTCGTCGCCATAAACGCCGCTCCACGTCGGATACTCACCCCAAATTGGCCGGGCGGGCGTGCCGTGGCAATTTTGACAGAATGCGACGTTACGCCGCACCGTAGGACGGGCGCCGGCCACGAACGAAATCGTGCCGTAGTGATAGAGGCCCGTAGCCGGATCAAATTCGGCGAATTCGGCCTCGTCGAAGCGCGGATCTTCAGGGACGCTGCCGACGGCCAAGAGGAAGCGAGCGTCGGAACCAAACATGACCTGCCGCGGCGTCGCCGTCGTCGCGCGCTGCATCGAGCGGGACGTGTGCACGAGGACGAAGTTTTCTTGCAAAGAAGCCGGCAGGGCGTCGAGCAGCCCGGGCAGCGTCGGCTCCGCTTGGCCGGCGAGAAACGCGTCGAGGCCGTCGGCGGTCAGCGGCAACGACAACGTTTCAACGGCGAACGCCCGAGATGCCGAGAGTGCGACGACGAACACGGCGGCACGAACGAGCGAGGCGCGAAGCGGCATGGCGGATCTCCAAGCTATTTGCCTGATGATAAGCCAAATGCCAAGCGGATCGCCACGCCTTTAGCTCCCTAGTCAACGGGGCTGGCGCTCGAAGCGCTGGATTTCGGCGGTGAAACCACCCATGTCGACGGCCTGGCGCCAAGTGGCGACTAGCCCTAAGCGCTCGGCCGCTTCCACCGTCTTGGCCGGCGAAGGGGAAATCCAAACCAGTCGCCCGTCGGGAGCCATGATGCGCGCGGCGTGGTCGAGAAAGCGCAGCAGCAGGGCTAGGGCTTCACCCCGGTGGACCCTCAGACCTAATGGCGGATTGGACAAAATCAAAGTGGGGCGCACGGCATCGAACGTCATCGCATCGCCGACGTTGAGTCGGGCAGTGACTTTGGCCGCCGCGAGGTTCGCCTCGGCGGTCGCGATCGCGCGGGGGTCGATGTCGGTGCCGTAAAGTGCCTTGGCGGGACCGAGCAGCGCTCGCTCGACCAACTCCGTGCCCGAGCCCACGAAAGGGTCCCAAACGACGTCGGTGGCTTTGACGCCGGCGGCCTTTGCCAATGCGGCGGCGATCGTCGGGTGCGACGAGGCATAGACGTAACCTTGCCGGTAAGCGAAGCGCGGGTCGTCGAACCGCTTCGGTTTGAGCCACACTCTCGGCGTCTCGCCTGCGCCAGTTTCGATGACAACTTCCCAGGTGCTTTGGCGCGGATCGTTGATCCATTCCGGTTGCGCGGCGGCGAGGCGCGCGGCCAAGGCCCACACCTCCGAGTCCCCGGCCTTCGCCCAATCGAGACGGTACCGCACGGCGCCGGCGGTCAACGCCCTCAGCAAACGGGACGCCGTGCCTGACGCCAGCCCCTCCGCCGCCGCCGTCGACGGGTCAACCGAGGACGTTGGCAAACCGAAGGCGACGTCGACCATCAACCGGAGCGTGTATATTGCGCTGAGGGGTTTCGAAGTGACGAGTTCGACCTGACCCGCCTTGGCGACGTGCGCGCGACCGAAGCGGCGGCTGTCATCGAGGAGCATCGTTTCCAAACCTTGCCGGCAATAAAGCGTTACGACCGACTTCTCGGGAAGGGCGGCGTCGAAGGCGATTTGAGAGGGTTTTGTCCTGGTTATGGTTCGTTCGAGGATTAAGATCGCTCGCTCGCGGACTTGGTTGAGGTCGCTCGACTCACTGAGAGTCAGCTGCTTCAGGAGCGCCAGGGCCTGCTCGCCGCCCGCGGTTCCTAAGGATTGGAGGGCGCGCTTGCGCACTTCCGGCCTTTCGGCGCGCTCGAAAGCTTGGAGCAGCGCTGCCTCGACGTCGGGACCGGAAAGCTTGCCGAGGCCGTTGATGGCGTTGAGACGTGCCTTCAAATCGGCATCCCCGACGAGCGCCAGGAGCGCGGCGCGCGCCGGTTCGTTGCCGCCCGCCGCCAGGCGGCCGAGCAAATCGACGAGGCGGCCACGGAGCGGCCGGACGCTGAGCGGCAGCGTTTCGAGGACGAGCTCCGCGGCGCGGGCAGGAATCTTCTCCAAGGCCTTCTCGGCCGCATGGAGAATCCGCTCGTCCGTTTGCGCGAGAAGTTCCAAAAGGGCGGCGGCGTCCTTTACGGAAGGCGTAAAACCTTCTCCAAGGGCCAGGGCGTCTTTGAGTTGGGCATTGGCCCGCGGAGTCTGAGTCATGTTTTTCGCCTCGAGGCACGGGCCTTGGTTTCGGGGGGCAGGCCGTAGGCGGCGACTTGGATCAGGGATTTGGCGACGCGCGCTTTCGGCATCGGCTGCTCGAACCAAAAGCGCACGTCTTCGTCGAGGCCGACGCCATGCATGAAGTTGTAGAGCGCCTTTTTCAAGCCGGGGCCCAAGCGGTCGTGATCGACGCCGCTCGCGTCGATGAAGTCCAAGTCGTTCTGCGCGAAGGTGACCTCGGGCATCGGACTGAGCTCAATGCCGAACTTCGCCGGGTTCTTACCAACCTCGCTGTGGACGGTTGCGGAGAAGCGGTGCCAAAACGCCGACTGAATCAAGCCAAGTTGGAAGAGTTGGCGGACGCGCTCCAAGGCGTCGACGGTCTCCTGGGCGGTTTGCGTCGGGAACCCGTACATCAAATAAGCGTGCACCAAGATGCCGGCGTCGCTCAGGGCGCGGGTCACGCGCGCGACTTGCTCGACGGTCACGCCCTTGTTCATCAGCTGAAGCAAGCGGTCGGAAGCCACTTCGAGGCCTCCAGAGACGGCGACGCAGCCCGAGTCCTTCAGCTTTTGCGCGAGGACGGGGTTGGCGAACGTCTTTTCGAAGCGGATGTTGGCCCACCAGGTGACTTGGACTTTGCGGGCGATCAAACGTTCGGCCAGCGCAAAAAGCACTTTGGGAGGCGCAGCCTCGTCGACGAAGTGAAACCCCGACTGACCGGTCTCGACGACGAGGCTCTCCATCTTGTCGACGATGAGGTCGGCGGCCTGCTCTTCGTAGCGGCCAATGTAGTCGAGGCTGACGTCGCAAAAGCTGCAGCGTTTCCAGTAGCAGCCATGCGCCAGGGTCAGCTTGTTCCAACGCCCGTCCGACCAGATGCGGTGCATCGGGTTCAGCATTTCGAGAACGGAAAGGTAGCGGTCGAGCGGCAGACCGTCGTAAGTCGGCGTCCCGGCGTCCCTGAGTGGAATGTCGTGGTCCTTGGCCTCTGACTTCAGCACGACCTGGCCAGCTTCGCGAACAAAGGTCCGAAGTAGGCCGCCTATGCCGCGGAGCCCGGCCAGATGCTCGAGGAGATTTAACAGCGGCCGCTCGCCATCGTCGAGCGTCACGTAGTCGACGAAGTCGAAGAGCTTCGGCTCCTTTAGAGAGCGGAGCTCCGTATTGACGTAGCCGCCGCCCATCAAAATCTTGGTTGCCGGCGCGAGCTCTTTGAATTTCTTGGCAATGCGCAGCGCCCCGTAAACGTTGCCGGGAAACGGCACGGTCAAGCCGAGGACGTCGGGTTGGTGCTTTTCCCAAAGCTCTTTCGTGATGGCGTCGAGCGTCCGATCGACGAGCGTCGGCGGGCCCGCCAGAGCCTCGGCGAGCGGCTCAAAGGTCGCGGCACTTGCCGCCAAGCGTTCGCCGTAACGCGATAGTTCGAAACGGGGATCGATGCCATCACGGTACATGTCGGCCAGGTCGTCGAGGTAAAGGCTAGCGAGATACTTGGCGCGGTCTTGCACGCCCAAGGCCCCGAAGGCCCAGCCGAGGGCGTCACCGCTTTCCCCTGCTTCGAAGGCTTCCAGCACGTGAAAGCGCGGACCCTCGGGGAGAAATCCGCCGGCGGCGATGCGCAACGCCATGCTCGGGTCGCGCCCTTGCAGGAAACGGCACACAGTGGCAGAGGTCGAAATGTAGGCGTCGGCGTGATCGAGAAAATGCCGGACCGACGGCGGTACGAGGCCGCCCTTCGCCGCCTTTGCCAACTCGGCTTGCGCCAACGCGAGACCCTCGGGCGCGAAGAGGCGCAACACCAGCTCAATGGCCGGGTCGGCTTGGACGACGTCAAAACCCTTGGCCCGTAAGAACCCGGTCAGATAGGCCGTGGCCGGGTACGGGGTGTTGAGCTGCGTCAGCGGTGGTGTGACGAGGAGCAAGCGCATGGCGCGCCTTCTATCACGGGCCCTGTGCATAAGTCCATAAGTTATTGATAGTTCTTAGATTTTAAAGCGATTATTGGTTATGGTAAGCCGCTCTGGTTTTGGTCGGATCTGGCCGCCGCCTCTGGCTTTTTCCTGGGCCAGGGTCAAGCCGAACGCCTTTCCGTCGATAAGCCCAGGGAGACGCCCCATCGGCTTTGCTCTCGGCCCTAGAGGAAGATTCATGAGTTCGCCCCACACGCCTCCCGGAACTGGTGCCGCCCCGGCCTCGTCGGCCCTTTGGCGTCGCGCGCAGGCCGCCTTGCCGTGGGTCAGCTGCGTCGTCGCCGGTGCCGCCTTCCTGGCTTTGCTCGACGTGTCGACGGTAAACCTCACCGGCTGGTCCCGCACCGCCGACTTCCTGACGACGACGCACGAGTTCGGCAACCTCCCCGTCAACTTCAAGTTCTTGAGCGCCGACTCCGTGCGCGAAGCCGCCACCAGCCTGAACGGCCTGGTCGCGGGTTCGCTCCTCTTACCGAAGTTCTTTGTCCAAGCGCTTCTCGCGGTCAACGTCCTGCTCGTCGCTTTCGCCGTCGCTCAAGGTGCCGCGCGCCGAGCCCAACGGCAAAAGGGCTCGCCCGCCCGGGTGGCGCCGCCAGCCTTTTCGCCGGAGATCGACCACGAATACGACGCGGCGATGGCGAACCTCAACCTCGCGACGACCAACCTTAGCCATCTCCTGAGCCAGGAAGTCAGCTCGAGCGACCAGCCGCTCGCCGGCGTCGCCCTAACCGACCTCCTCGAAGCGACCGCCTCGGGCCAAGCGCTGCTCTCGGAGATCAATACCATCGAGAGCACGTTGAAGGAGGGCGTCCGCCGCTTCGCCGCCTTGCGTCAGCAATGCCAAGACCACGCGAACTTCGCCGCGGCCACTCGCGGAGAATGGAACGCCGTCCTCAGCCAGATCAAATCGCTGCGCCAAACACAGGACCGTGGCGTCGAGATCGGCCGAACGTTACGCAAGACGGCTGCTGTGATGATTGGCCGCATCAAAGATATGCTCAAACTCGAACACGCTCTGCAGTCCCAAGCCGACACCATCAATGACCACTTGCGCCAGCTCGACGAGCATTCGAAAGCCGGCGAATCGTCACTAAAGGACATGCACGGCGCCATCGAGACTTGCCGGCACGACGTTACCCAGGCCTCCGAGCTCGTCGACATGCTATCGACGCGCGCCAAGGAGATCGTCAACATCATCAACGTCATCGACGACATCGCCGAGCAGACGAACCTGCTCGCGCTGAACGCCTCGATCGAGGCGGCCCGCGCCGGCGAACAAGGCCAAGGCTTCGCCGTCGTCGCCGAGGAAGTGCGCAAGCTCGCCGCCCGCTCGAGCACGGCGACGCGTTCGATCACGGGTCTCCTCGTCACCATCCAAAACGAAGCCGAACAGGCGTCCAATTGCCTCGGCAAAGGCAACTCGTCAGTCGTGCGCGCCACGACGTCCTTGACGCGCTTCGGCGGCAAGTACACGGCGAGCCTCGCCAGCATCTCGATGAGCATCGACGAGCTTTCGACGCTCGGCCGCGAGTTCGGTCAACTGCTGGCCGCCGTCAGCCAGGTCCAGCGCGACGGCGCGGCGATCGGCGGCAGCGTCGATGCGATCCTCCGCGTTCAGGATGACACCGTCGAAACCACCGGCAACTTGGGCGGCCAAGTCCGCCAGGTCACGGCCCACTCGGACCGGATAGCCCGCGTCTTGTCACGCCAATACTTTGAACTGAGCCACGCCGAACACCTGATCGACGCCTGCTTGAGCTTGACCGCCGCGCTCAGCCGGCATGCGGGCAAGAACGTCAGCGCTACGAGCGACCTGCAAGGCGCGCTCCGCGCCGCGAGCTTGGCCAGCTTGGCGCCGGCCTCCGAAGGCTCAGCCAATCAAGCGGAAGCGCGTCGTTACCTTACGCTGATCCGAGGCACGGCCGAAACTTTGTCCCGGCGCCAAAATGGCGAATCCGCGGCCCCGACTGAAAGCGTGCAATCAACCGCGCCAGGCAACTCCGACGAACGCACCGTGCTGATCGGTGGCAGGGGGAACGCCTAGGTGGCCTTCAACATCAAAGACCGCGCGCTGCAGGCCACCCTCGAACGCCACGTCGACCAGGCGCAGCGCGAGAACGCCAACGCCATGGAGCGTCTGAGCTCCGGCACGGTCTTCACGCGCGGCGACCCGCAGCCCGCCGAACGGGCGCTGGCGGAAGGCCTGGAGTTCAAACTCCGGAGCCTTGCCTCCTCCAAGCGCAACATCAACAGCGCCGTCAGCTTGCTGCAAACGGCGGAGTCTAGCCTCTCCGAAGTCAGCAACATGGTGCTGCGCATGAAGGAGATCAACGTCGCCGCCGCCTCGACGACGGTGAGCGACAAGGATCGCCGTTTTCTCTTCATCGAATACGAAGCGCTCCACGACGAGATCAACCGCGTGGCGACGACGACCGAATTCAACGGCATTCCGCTGCTGAACGGCGCCTCGGAGAACGCGCCCGAAGAGCTGGTTTTCCGCGTCGGCGACCCGTTCCCGGGCGAAGGCGATTCGTCCGATTCTGACGACGTCAACGCGATCCATTTCAGCGGGCTGAAAAACGTCATCGCGACGACCGTCGGCCTCGGGCTAAAGAGCGCCCGCGACCTCCTCGTCAGCTCGACCGAGCAAGAGGGTTTGAGTCTGAACGACGTCGAGGACTTGATGGCGCCGGAAGACCCGGACCAGTTCCCCACCGTCTACGACGAGGCGCTCAACGCCATTTCGACTCAGCGCGCCGTCTTCGGCGGCTTGCAGTCGCGGATGCAGCGCGCCACGGACTTCATCGACGTCTACCAGGAGAACATCACGGCGGCGAAGTCGAGCATTGCGGACGTGGACTACGCAAAAGAAGTGTCGCGGCTGGTCGAGAGCAGATTGATGCTGCAGGCGGGCACCGCGGTGCTGGCGCAAGGGAACATCAATTCGCAGTTGGCGTTAGGGTTGTTGAATAGCATCACCTGACAAGTGCCCGGCCTCAATCGATCTCGGGCGTCGCTAAGGGCGATGGCCTCGAGCCCAACGAAATCT
>JAYWBY010000554.1:0-3711 GCA_043781115.1 Pseudomonadota bacterium | reverse complement strand
GGAAACGACGGACGCCGCGTGGCTTCGCCTCAGGTTCGTTGGTCCATCGCGTCCTTTGCCGCTGAAGGCAATCTCGGATGCTTCGACCGATCGATTTGAAGTCCGGGGGCTTGCTGAAGAGTTCGACCGCTCCGCGTTCCATCAGCTCAGCCAAGGTCATTTCGGTGTACCCGGACATTGCCGCCACCGTTGGTCGGGAACCCTGCATCTTGCCGATCCACTCGATCAACTCAATGCCGTTGCCATTCCCCATGCGGATGTCCGTCAAAACAAAGTCGAAGGGCTCACGACCGAGTAGCTCCATGGCGCGATGCCCGCTGCCGGCGCTTGCCGTGGCGAATCCGGCGATGCCGAGAACATCCTCCATCAAACTGGCCAAATCATTTTCGTCATCGACGACGAGAACTTTCACTTTGTCCGGCATGAGCACCCCTAAATGTAGCCGAGATTTATAGTCATGATACAACGTGAAGATCGGGTCGTGAAGCCGGACTCCGCGCTTACCAGGCAATCCCTAGTCCCGCCCCGGCAAAGTCGACGTCAAAGAAGGTTTGCTTCAAGGCGTCCGTCTTCTTGACATCTTGCTTTTTGACTAGATCCAGCTCACTCGCCTTCCCAAGGGAAAACACCGCCGACTCACGCGAAACAAAAAGATAAGGAAACACCGTCGGTCCGATGGTCAACCCGCGAAAGAACAATTCAATGCCGTAGTTCTCCGTTCTGGCCCCCGAAGCGCCTCCGCCCGGAGAAAGAAAGGCGCTCGTCACCTCGCGGCCGAGGCTCAGACGCAACGCCGTCCAGAGCGGGGTGGGAAACTCCACCCCCGCCCGAAAACCAAGGGCCGCTTGCAGTTTGAACCCATAGTCGACGGCCAGCGGCGCGCCGTCCTCGCCTTTGATGGGCAGCACGGCGTCGAGTTGCCACGCTCCGAGCCTAGGCGTGACGAAGATCCAGTTGGCGAGAAAGCCAGGATCTAAGCCCAGCTCGACGCCGAGACCGAGGCGGTACCAGCCGATGCGGAACTTCTTCCCGAGGAGTTCGTCGTTGACCTGCGGGACGACGTCAAACTCGGCGGCAAGGCTCCTTAGGCCCTGCCCGCGGAACGTCAAGGCGGAGCGCCAGAGCCTGGCTTTCGGCAGCAGGATGGCCGCGGGATCAACCAATGGCATGCCGCGCGCCACGACTCCAAAGGCCGCTGTCGGCTCGTTCGTGACGACGCGCAGCACGCCGTCGCCAGGCGGCGCCTGAATGCCGGAAAGCGGCACCTTTAGAGAAGTCTGAAACTCCTTGGTATAAGCCTTCGCTCGCGCTCCGGGGCCGTCAAAGTCCTGTATGAAGAGATCGCCAGAATTTGCATTCAAAACTACTGACGTTCCCCCTGACTCGTCACCTTCCAAAATCCACCCGCGCTCTTTAGAAAAGCCGTCATCGTCAGGTAGCAGCGCTCGGTCCTTGGCGCCGAGCGTTTTCAAGACCAAAAAACCCTTTACGTCTGATCGCCAGAGGCCTTTTTCCGAGTCAAAGGCGAGGTCGTAGAGCACGAGCTTTTCCGGCGGCTCAGTCGCGGCTCCTGGAAACTCTCGGAGCGGCAAGAGTCTCCCGCCCCGGAGCCCACCACGTTGGGTCTTGGCTGCGAACGGCATTTGATCCAGCAGCGCCAGGGCAGCGAGACTCGCTGTCTCTCCTTGCTGCAAGTGTGCGTGCAAATCCCGCGTCGACTTGACCTTCGCAGTCAGGCTGGCGACCTTCAGCATTTTAGCGCCGGCCGCACCCAGATCTGAAAAGCTCAGCTCGAAATGCAACCGGGTTTTCTCTTGCGAAACGATAAGCAACCAAGCACTTGGGGCTTTCTTGCCGACCAGAACCTTGCCTGTCGCGGCGTTGGCGCAACTGACGGTCTCAAAGGGGCCGTGGCCAAAGAATGCGCCCTCTCTGCCAAATGCTTTGGCGAGCGCCTGGCAGCTCCCCTTGAGGTCAGGCTCCTTCTTGGCGCCTTTCTTCTTAGTGGGTCGGCTAGGTGGCTTCGGCTCCTGCCAGAGAATGTTGAGGTGCTCTGCGAGTGCGGGCTGCCCGGCCTGGCCGAATGCTTGGCCAGCACCCCCCGCAAGGAGAATGCCCAAGGCGAGGTAAAAGATTGACCGGCGTTGTCGCAAAGGCGGTGCGTCGCATATACATTTGTGCGTTTGGATGGCAAACTTATGCTAATAACTCATCATAATACATATCATTTCCGAGAGGTAGGCCGCGTCGAACTTTACCAGAAGAAGGCTCCGCAAGATCTTGGGCGAGGCAGCTCGTCTAGCGCTTTGGGGCGGCCTGCTCGGGGCTGCGACTCTCGGGCGCGGCGAATCTGGACTCGATGCGGCGACAGTTCCGCTCGCCCGCGAGATCTATATCGTCGCCCAACACGAGTCGCTGTCCGAGGTTCTCTACAGCCATGGCATTGGCCACTCGGGGTCAGCCTTTCGACTCTATGGCCGAGACGGCTGGCTGGACCTCCACCGGCGCCTCAACTCCCACCTTCCGGATCTCGCAAGCCTACCCGTCGGGGCGCGCGTTGTTTTGGTTCTGCCGGAAAGCCTCGCTCGTGAAGGCTCCGGCAGGCTTCGGGCCAAGATATGGGCCGACGGTCGCCTCTACGAGCTGAAGTGGTTTCTACACACGGTCGAGGCAGGTGAGACTCTTTCGGGAATCCTTCATCGCGTCGGGATCGGCGTCAACGATAGTCCGTTCCGTCTGTTCGGAGCCGAGCGGACATTAGCGCGAGTGGCGGCCATCAACGGTGCCGCACTCGACGATCTCGATCACCTTCGCCGCGGACAAAGGATCGTGATCGAAGTCCCTGTCATGGATTTAGCGGTCGTCGCAGACAGAAAACCAACGGAGCCTGTACCAACGGCACAAGAGGCCGCGCATCAGCCACTCAATATGATCGTCACCCTGCCAAAAGACGAGATCGCCAAAATCCCATCCGAAATCCTGGGCGACAAGTTAACGCCAGACGCCATCGCCGGCCTTACCCCCGAGCAGCAGGAAAAGATTCCGGAGCCCGTGCGCGAAGACAAAGCCTGGGATTACTCCCTGGCCGATGCCCTTGACCCCAAGGTGCGGGGTTTTTTTCAGGGGCTAAAACTTGGGACGGCAGGAGCCTACGTCGGAGTGCGCTACGGCCTGTCGCTCGCCGACCGGTCCGACAAGTTGGCTTCGAAGCTTATGCTCTATAGCGTCCTGGCTGAGATTCGCGGAGGCGCCTTGTCGGGACTGCGCTTTTACTACGACTGGGTGCCCACGGTCCGGGCGAAGGTGGACGGCGACTCACTAAGCTTGGGCTGGCGGCGGGCCTTGCTCGGCTGGGCCTTTGAGTTTGGTCCGTTCGGGGTGGTCGACAAGCTGCACGTCACCCCGAAGCTCGGTCGCTACACGGTCGATGCGCGGCTTCACCTTGGCCGCAACGACGCCGGTGAGTCGGTCGTCGACGACCTGCGAGTGAAGGGCGGTGTTAGCACGGGACTGGAAGCCGATGTTGAGGAGACCGCCTTTTTTTATGTCGCCCGCCTCTGGCTAGCGCGGGACTTATCCAGTCTCGGCTCGACCACCGAGCGCACCGAAACAGTCTCGTCGACACGGGCTGGCGCGGATTTGTTCCTGAAGGGGGCTGGCTTTGGCTCGTTTGGTCACAAGATTAGCCTTCACTACCTCCTCTTCGCCATC
>JAYWBY010000553.1:0-3725 GCA_043781115.1 Pseudomonadota bacterium | reverse complement strand
CCATCGCCCGGGATGAGGCTCTCGGAGCCGAGCGCACGGCTAAGGAATCGGCCTAAGACAGGCTGGCTTCAGCAGGTCTTGTCCAACCAAAAGACGACGCCGCCTTCCGTGGCGTCGGTCTCGCTGCGGTAATAGAGGCGCAGCCGGACTTTGCCGACGGCCGTGCCGCCGACGCTCGATGGGAAGAAGGTCGCAGGGACTTTTATCGTCTGACTGGTGGCGCCGCCGGCCGTCGTCCCGAGCTCGAAACGTAGGCGGTAGAGGGCTGGATCCCAGACCGTCGTGATGTCCGGGAGGTCGGTGCCAGTGTGGGCCTTGTTGTAAGGCGCCCCTAAATGCGCCGCGTCAGGGCTGATCGCTCCCACCTCTCCCACGAGATCTGGAAAATAATCGAACTCCGCGTCGATCGCGTTCAATCGAGTCGCCGGAATCGACGCGCCGTTCTGATCGAGGGGCGGCTGCAGAGTCAATGTCACGTCGCCCGTCTGACAATAGGGCTTCGTCAAACCATTCGCTGCGGTCGGCGAGGTGTAGTCGATTGCCGTCGGGGTGTTGCCGGATGTGGAAGCAGCGACGACCTGGGGCGTCATTGCAACCAAGACGTCGATGGCGCGCGGCACCGTCGCCTGGGGCCCCGTTTTGGGCGTCACTTTGAGCACTAGGATCGATTGAAGGTTGGGAAGCGTTCCGACATACGCACCTGCGCGCCAATGCCTGTCGCCCTGTTTTACCAGCTCGAAGGCGGTGGCGGACCAAAGCGGTGAATCGCGCGCGGGGCTGTCGGTACTTGAAGCCAACCGCGCGGCTTTCAACAGATTGCCCCCTTCGTCGGCGAACGTTCGATCTAAAGTGTCAGCGTCCGCCGTAACGATCAGGACACCCACGCGACTCCAGCTGGCCAAATCACGGCCGTAAGCCGAGCCGTTCGTGGCCCTCTTGTAGAATGAGTTGAGCAGCACCGAGGCGTCCGTAACGTCGAGTTGACTGCCCACTGAGACAGTGGTGACGTACGATGGCAACGGAAACTTGGCGAAAGTGCCGTCGACTGCGTTCAAGAGGCTGAATCCGCCTCCGACCGCGCCGCTGAGTGGTCCTGCCGACACGTCGATGCCGCCGTGACGGTCGAGAGGAACTACCACGTCGCCGAGGTCGAACCCGTAGCCGCCTTGGTAGGTGAAGGCTGTTTGCGCTCCGGCGCTGGCCGCCGACAAATCAACGTCGCCAATCAATTGAAAATCTCTGACGAGATGAAACGAGTAGACGTGGTCTTCATGATAGCTAGTAAGGGCAACCGTGAAGCTTCCGTCCTCCCCGAGCGAATAGACCGAACGCGTCACGTCGGTCAAATCAAAAGCCCAGACTTCGCTGCCGAAAGCCGGCGTTGCCGTCGTGCCGTAAAAAAAGTGTCCTGAGACGTCCTTGGCGCCGGGCTGAACTACGCCCCCCCCGCCGCCGCCGTCGTCATCGTCGTCACCGCTTTTGCCCGATCCGCCGCGACCGCATGACCAGACGGCGAACAGGAGCGCCAGCGACCAAATATTAAATGGGACTCGCCCGGCTCTTTTCAACGGTCGTCCCCCAGTACGCGGAATGCCGCCCAATAGGCCGGATGGTTGAAGTACTTCCGAACAACCTGCTGGGCATGACGCAAGGCCTCGGCCTTGTCTTGCCCTTCCGAAAGATAGCGATAAAAGCGCTTCATCGTCACGGCGCTGGCCACGTCGTTGATGCGCCAAAGGCTTGAGACGACGGTGTCGGCTCCGGCATAGAAGAACGCCCGGTTCATGCCGATGATTTCATCCGCCGACGAAATCCTGCCGAGGCTCGTCTCGCAGGCGGAAAGGGTCACCAGGTTGGCCTTGGTCGACATGCCAAAGATCTCGCCTACCGACAAGTTGCCGTCTTGTCCGTCGGCGGCGGCAAGAAGAAGACGCGACTCCGCGGGATCATTGGGCAAGAACTCGCCGTGACTCGCTATGTGCAGGACGTCGAATTGAGTGGCACTGTCCTTCACCAGAGCTTCCGTCGCTTGCGCTCCCTCGGCCCTCGATACCTTGTTGAAGTAGCGACCAAGAACGCCGATCTCTTTGCTGGCGAACGGCAATTCGTCGCCGGCCTTGCCAATTTGAGGATTGGCCAATGCCAAGATGCGTGAATCGGAGCCGAGCGGATGCGTCTTCTTGCCGCTAAGAACGAACCGCGCAAGGGTCGCACTCTCCAAATAGAAGATCGGGTACCGATCGATGACGAATTGAGACTCATCGATAGGAAGCGCGGCAAACGACAGGAAGTGCAGGATCGAGTGGGGAACGATCGCAAGGCGTGAAGCGCCTTCCAGTGCCTGACTCATTGGCGTCAGGAGAATGTCGGTAAGTTCCTTGCCCAGATATTCAGGCGACGAGTAGTTCTGCATCAACGTGCGGAAGTCCTTCACCCTACCAAGAAGCTCCTTTTGGGTCACGTCCACGGCTTTTCCTTGGATCTGGCCGTCTTTCAGCACCCAGACCAAAAGTTTGTCCGGTGTCACCATGTATTCGATTAGGGCCGTGCCGGCAGGCAGGTCTTTTGCTAATTCGTCCTTTGAGATGTCGTCGACCCGGACTAACTGGGACAACTGCGCGTCCACCGTCCGCATCTTCTCGAGCAGCTGATCGTACTTTTCTTGTGCTGCGTGGACTTCGTCCTTGACCTTCAAGGCGTCCGCTTCTTGGGCTGCGGCTAGGCGCCTTTCAGCCGACTCGACATCGCCTTTCAGCGATTTTTCTTGCTCCATGAGCTCGGTGCTCGCTTGGCGAGCGAACCGAATCTTCTGCGTCCCGAGCGAATCGATAAAGGCCCGGCTCCGCGACCTTTCACTGATTCGCCAGGCGTCCTCGATCCTGCCGAGCTGCATCAACGAAACGGCATAACCTTCATAGACTTCCTGCACGCCGGCGTCGGAAAGGAAACCGTTGCGCGAGTCGTCAGATTTAAGGCCGGCCCGCAGTTTCTCGATGGTTTCCGCCGCCGCGGCATAGGACTTTTCCGCGTCGTCAAAGCGCTGCTGCTTGTTCGCCGCGGCGCCTACGCCGGCATGGGCCCGCCAGACGAAGTCCAGCATGTAGCTCTTCTCCGAGACGGCGAGGGCCCTCTTGAAATACGCCTCCGCTTCGGCCCATTTCTGCTCTCTGAGCGAGAGGTCGCCGAGGCCGAAATAGCAGTAGGCGGCGTTGTAGACGAGATGCAGTTCTTCGCTGGTCTTCAACGCCTCGTCGAGCAGGTCCCTAGCGCGGTTGTAGTCGCCCTTAATGATGACGCTCAGCCCCATGTTCCTTTGGTCGTAGGCGATGCCGCTTCTAGCTTTGAGCTCCTCATCGAGCTTCAAGGCGATGTTGAAGAAGTCGATGGATTGGTCGACGGCGCCGTACTCACGAGCCCAAAAGCCGTAATTGTTGTACTGCAGCGCCATCGGCCCCTTGAGGTTGAACTGTTTGGCCAACGTAATGGCGTCGCGAAAGTCCTTGAAGGCTTCTTTGGGCTGACCGATGCGAGCTAGGATGTAACCTCGGAGTCCGATGGCGTCGACTTTTCGCTCGGCCCTGGTGGTCTGAGGCTCGACCTTTTCGATCTCCGCGAGCGTCCTGGCGTTCAGGTCACGAGCTTCTTGGAAAAGCCCGGCCCGGAGGTACGAGTTGCCGAGAATCTGCGTCGCCCGCACCCAAAGATTTCGCTGGGTGCTCTTGTCG
>JAYWBY010000552.1:0-10252 GCA_043781115.1 Pseudomonadota bacterium | reverse complement strand
TCTGCTCACCCACTCGTCCCGCCCCGACGTCGTGGCGCGCAATATTTACGCCGAAATCACCGCCGCCGGCGACCTGCCGCCCGGCGACCGTTCCCTGCTCTTTCGGCCGGGTATCCTCGATTTCAAGGCTTTGGCGCGGAAGCTCGGACGCATTGGGGGATTTTATGCCGGCTACGCACCCGCCGATGCCAAGGGCTTCAGCGCTTTCCTCGACCAATGCGCCTTGCCTGGCCGAGGCAAGGGCTGGATCGACGTCGCCGATTCGGCCGTGGGCGCCACGACTTGCGGCGATATTTTTCAGAAACTCGTGACGGACTATCGCAAACTCTTGCTCGTCAACGAAGGCGCGTACCCTTCCCGCGTCGACGACCCGGTCGGCAAATATCTTCCGATTCTCGTCGCCGCCGCGATGATCGAAGGCTCGGCCAACGTCAAGGCCTTCGCGAAAGCCCGCAAAAGCTACCTCGCCGGCAAAGACGCCATTTTTGCGCCAAACTTCGATCAGGTAAAATTTGGTTACTTTGGCCGTCAAGCCGATCTAAAGATGGCGAAGGCGAACGGCAAGCGCTACCCAGACGCGAAGACCGCCCGTTTCCTGGCGCTCGGGCCGAAAACTTGGGCCGAGGCGCTCGCCTACTCGTTGGCGGTCCCCGGCCAGGCGCGCCTTCTTGAACACGGCCCCGCCGAACTTGCCGCCGGCGGCTGGGTGGATCCGGCGCCGACTCTGGTGTTGAAAAACCTCGGCTGCGAAACCGTCATATACGTGACGCGCCAAGGGGCGGACTCGCCGGCCGCCGAGAGCTTGGCCCGCGAACTCGGCATGACGCCCGAAACCGAAAAGACCCTTTTCACCGAAGCCCCGGCCTTGTCCTTGGCCGCCGCCGACGGCGTTTGGTGCACGAACTGGGACGGATTCGAGACGACGCAGATCGCCGAGGCGTCGGAAGACTCCTTCTCCGCTCCCTTCGAAGTGCGGCATTCCGGTCTCGAAACCCGCTCCTTCGTTCCCTATGAAAACGCTAAGGAGAACGCCGGCCTCAAAGGCTGCGCGGCAGGTCCCTAAGCCTGGTCTTTTCCGAGTCCTTTTGGCATAACTGAGGCAACTGGGAACTTGAAGGAGTCTTCGCCCTATGATGCCTCGTCCCCTATTCCTTGCCCCGTGGTTTCGCGCGACGCTTTTAGTCTTGCCGCTGGCGTTCACCACCACCTCCAACGCCTACACTTTGCCGAACGGCAAGGACGGCGCCGTGCCAAATGAAAACGCCGAGCTGCTGCAGAAATTGTCGCGCGGCGTCGCGACGATCGCGAAGCAAGCAAACCAGGCCCTGGTGTCCGTGTCGATCTACAAAACGGTGCAAGGCATGCCGAACGGTACCGTCGATCCGTTCGACTATTTCTTCGGTCCAGGCGGAGGCGGAGGCGGAGGCGGTCGCCGTGGCCAGCCGAGTGAGCCGGCGCCCGACCGAACACCGCAGAAGCGCGAGGGCGGCCTCGGCTCCGGCTTCTTCGTCGATCTCAAAAAGGGCTACATTATAACGAACAATCACGTCGTCCAGGGCGCCGACGAGATCCAACTGAAACTCGCCAACGGCGAGACCTTCGAAGGCAAGATCGTCGGCCGCGACCAGAACACCGACGTCGCCGTCGTCCAAGTCAAAAAGGACGACTTCGACCGTAAAGGCTTGGCGGAGTTGACGCTCGGCAACTCCGAGACGCTTTCGGTGGGCGACTTCGTCGTCGCTTTGGGTCAACCCTTCGGTCTCGAGGCCAGCCTTTCCTTCGGCGTCGTTTCGGCCGTAGGGCGCGGCAACCTCGACATCACCAAAATCGGCAACTTCATCCAAACCGACGCGGCGATCAACCCCGGCAACTCCGGCGGCCCGCTCCTCGACATGCACGCGCAAGTTATCGGCATGAACACCGCCATTTATTCTCGTTCGGGCGGCTACAACGGCATCGGCTTCGCCGTGCCCGCGAGCCTCGTACGCAACATCGCCGAGCAACTCATCAACTCCGGTCACATTCGGCGCGGCTACCTCGGGGTCTTTCTGCAACCGATCGACGAAGAGTTGCACTCCGGCTTGAACTTGCCGGCGGGCATACACGGCGGCGCCTTGGTCGCCAAGGTCGCGCCAGGCAGCCCCGCCGCCAAGGCCGGCGTCGAATCCGGCGACGTCATCACGGAAGTCAACGGCACGGCGATGAAGGTCCACAGTGAGATCGTCAACGCCATCGGGCTCATGAAACCCGGCACGGAAGTAACCCTGGCGCTTTACCGCGACGGCAAGAAGAAGGCCGTGCAAGTCACCATCGCCGAGCATCCCGAAGACGAAGGTGAGGACGGCCAAGGAGGAAGCAAGGCGCCGAAGTCCGACGACGCCATCGACCGCGACGTGCCGTTCGGCATGGCGTTCAAGACCTGGAGTAAGGCCCTGCAGAGCCGCTATGGCTTCGAGTCGAAATCGGGCGTCGTCGTCACCAACGTCGAGGCCGATGGCCCGGCGGACCGCGCTGGCTTAAAACCGGGTGACGTCATTTTGAAGCTCGACGGCAAGAAGCTCGACTCGGTCGATCAATTGAAAAAACTCGCCAAAGGCAAGACCCGCCTGTTGGTCTGGATCGAGCGCGCCGGCGAATATTACTTCGTCACGCTCAGGAAAAGTTGATGAACCCTTCGTTGACGCGGCGGAGCTCGGGCCTGCTCCTCCATCTGACCTCGCTGCCGGGCCCCTGGTTTCTTGGTGATTTAGGCGCGTCGGCCCGGACCTTCGTCGATTTCTTGGCCGCCTCGGGCCAGAGCTGGTGGCAAATGCTGCCGGTCAACCCGATCGGCGACGGCAATTCCCCTTACTCGACCATCTCGTCGTTCGCCGGCGAGACGATGCTGATTGACCTGGCGGATTTGGTGCGCCTTGGATGGCTGAAGCGCGCCGACGCCGGCAAACCGCAAGGCGGCGCCGCCCGCTCGGTCAATTTCGACGCCGCCCGCGCCTACCGCGGTTCGCGGCTTAGGCTCGCCTTCCAGCGCGCTGAGCCAAAGCTCGGCCGCGACGCGGAATTCCAAGAATTTTGCGCGAAAGAGCGCGCTTGGTTGGACGACTTCACCCTCTTCGGCGCCCTAGGCCAACGCTTCAACACCCTGGACTGGAGCGTTTGGCCCGAGGACCTGAAGCGCCGCGAAGGCAAGACGCTTCTGGCGGCAGGGGAAGACCTGGCAGAGGAGCGCCGCTTCTTGGCGTTCGGCCAATACCTCTTCAACCGGCAGTGGACGAGCCTGAAAAAGTACGCCGGCGCGCGCGGCATCGGGCTCATCGGCGACTTGCCAATCTTCGTGTCGCACCGCAGCGCCGACTGCTGGGCTCATCGCCAGTACTTCCAATTGAATGCCGACATGAAACCGCGCGTCGTCGCCGGTTGCCCGCCCGACGCCTTCAACCGCGACGGTCAACTCTGGGGCAACGCGCTTTACGACTGGCCGGCCCTGGAGCGCGACGGCTTCAGCTGGTGGTTGGCGCGCTTGGCCCGCCTGCTGTCGCTCTTCGATTCCGTCCGCCTCGACCACTTCATTGGCTTCCACCGCTACTGGGAAATCGATGCGAAGGCGAAATCCGCGAAGGAAGGCAAGTGGATGCCCGCGCCCGGCGACGCGTTTTTCGCCGCCGTTCGCCAGCGATTCGTCGCGCCCGAGCTCATCGCCGAGGATCTCGGGGCCGTCATTCCCGCGGTGCGGGCATTGCGCGACAAGTACGGCTTTCCAGGCATGAAAGTGTTGCAGTTCGCCTTCGACGGCAGCGACGAGGCGGAGCATCACAAGCCGCACCACCTGCCGGCGAACGCGGTTGCTTACACCGGCACCCATGACAACAACACGACGCGCGGCTGGTACAGCGACTTGGCGCGGCGCGCGCGCGGCCGAGACAAAGCCGCCGTCAAGGAACTGAAGCGGGCGCGCGAGTATTTGGCGACGAGCGAACGGACCGTGCACTGGGACCTGCTCCGCGCGGCGATGTTCAGCCAAGCCAACGTCACGATCTTTCCCGTGCAAGACCTCCTCGGGCTCGGCACAGTGGCACGGATGAACGTTCCGGGCGTCGCCAAGGGCAACTGGCGCTACCGCCTGTCGCCGGATACGTTGGGCAAGAGCGTCGCCGAGCAATTAAAACTGACGACCGAGGCCTTCGACCGCGGTCAAACGGCGAGCGGCTCGTCGTCTTCGTAGCGCGCTTCGCCGATGGCCGCGACATCGGCTTCGTTGAAGCCGTCGATGGCGCTTTTGCCCTCTTGAGGCCTCAATACGACCTGATGGCGGTCGCCTACGGTTTCTTCGAGAATGCCGTCGTCGTCGCTCTTTTTGTCGTCCGGCGGCGGCGCGACCGGGAACGGGATCACCTTGCCCAGGTCGCCCGCTTCGTCGCCCGAGACTGGCGCCTTCTTCTTCTTCTCGGCAACCTTGCCGAAAGCGTCGCCGGCATTGCCGCGCGAAGGCAAATCGCCCAAATCCAATTCGGCCACACCGCCGACTTCGGTGACGCCGCCCACCAAGAGTTGACGCACGTAGCCCGACGCTTTCGAGAAGCTTTCGGGGGCGATGGCTTCCGCCTTCTGGAACCAAGGTAGCGCTTCGGCGGGTTTTCTCCAGCGCAGGAAGCCCAGGCCGAGGTTAAAGGCGACCCGCGCGGCGTCTAAGTCCGTGTGGAGAAAAGCCAGCGCGGACCGATACTGTTCGATACCTTTGGCGTAGTTCGAATTGCGTACGAGAGCGATGCCCATCGTATTCATCAAACTCGCGAAGGAGCGTGGCACTTGCATGGCGTCAGGCGCCTCGAGCATTTCCTTCAGGTTGCCCGAAACGACCATGCCGGCCTTAGCCTTGGAGTCTTGGGGGTCGAACTCGAGGGCTTTTTCGAAATAGGCGCGTGCGCTTTCGGGATCGTTCAGGTTTAGTTCCACCTCGCCGATCAAGCAAAGGCGCGTCAGATTCTGAGAAGACAAGCGGTTGGCTTGGCGAAGCACGTCCAAAGCCTGCTTATGGCGCCCTTGCAAGTGCAACGTCTTGCCGAGCTCGTTCATGGCGATGATACAGTTGTCGTCGAGTTTCAGCACGCTTTCGAGGATCGCCTGCGACTGCTTGAGCATCCGGTCCTTGGTGAGGCGGCGGGCGGCGATCAGCGCCAAGGGAATAGGGTTCGGAGCCTTTTTCAAAATTTGCTTCAAGAGCTGTTCGGCCTTCTTGCCGTCATGTTTCACGGCATCGAGGAGCGTATTGATCAAGGTCTCGTTCTGCCCGTACCAAATGGTTTCTTTCAACAGACTCTCGACCCTATTTTGGAAGAGCACCATGGTGAACGGCTTTTCCATCAGGCCGGTGCAAGGGAACTCTTGCAACAAGCGGAAGTCATGTTTTTCGAGTAAGCCCGAGACGACGAGGAGCGGCGTGGTCCGGTAATCACGGCGGCGACGAATACGATTGAAGAGGGCCATGCCTGAGAGCTTCGGCAACTTCCAATCGAGCACAATCAAATCGTACTTCTTCTTTTGTAAAGCCGCCCAAGCCGCTTCGCCGTCTTCGCGCAAGTCGAGTTCTGCGACGCCCATCCGGCCGAGGTGGGCCGCTATCAAGTTCCGCGACACCTCGTCGTCATCGACGACGAGGACTCTTTTGATGTCGGGCGAATTTTCTTGGTTGCCGCTAGCCATTGGTACTCCAACCATTCTCGTTAAAGACGAGTCTATCTGGCGCTTTACTGAGTTTCGGGAGGTCGCCAAAAAACTGAAGAAATTCTTCTTTGTCTAATTAAATCAGGTTGGTATCCTAAAAGAAAAGCCGCGCCCTCGGGGGCAAAAGGCGACAGGATTCCGATATGAAGGAAATCGACATTTTACGCCGGGCCACCTGGCTGCCGCCTGCCAAGCACGCCCAGGTGTTCGAGTTGTTGGGCGCGGCTCACGGCTTCTTCGGCCGCGCCGACGAGGCGCCCGACCGCCACCATGCGCGGCAGGTGCACGGCACCTCCCTCGCCCTTGCCGAGGAGGGCAAAACTGGCCGCGCCGCGACAGTTCGCGTCGAAGCGGACGCCGTATACACCCGCGAACGCGGCACGACCATAGCAGTGAAGACGGCCGACTGCTTGCCTCTCGTTCTTTGTGACGGCGAACGCCGGGCGGCCTTAGCTATTCACGCCGGTTGGCGTGGGCTGGTGGCGGGAATCATCGGCTCGTCGCTCGACCGCATGGCCAACCTCGGCGTCGCCGCAGGATCGTGGCGGGTCGTCATCGGGCCAGCGATTGGCCGCGATTCCTACGAAGTCGGCCCGGAAGTGATAGCCGAGCTGACGAAAGGTGCGATTGGACTCTCGCCCGCGGCCGTTGGCCTGGCCGTTGCCAAGGGCCGGCTCGATCGTTGGCACCTCGATTTGACGGCCGCGGCAGTTCTAGCTCTAGCCGACGCTGGCGTACCGCCGGAGCAGATCCACGTCATTCAGGCCGACACGTACAAGCTCGAGGCCTGGTACAGCTTTCGCCGGGACGGCAAGGGCGTGCCGTCGAACTGGAGTTGGATCACCCTTTGAGGGCCGCCAGCCGAATCAGCAAGCCAAAGAGACCCAGGCGGTAGGACTCGGCGCCGAAGCCGTGCACGACGCCCAGCGCTCCCGGCGCGGCGTAGGACGTTTTGCGGAAGTCCTCGCGTCCGGCCAAATTGCTGAGATGAACTTCGACGTAGGGAAGCGCCAACGCCTTCAGCCTGTCGGCCAGCGCCAGCGAAGTGTGCGTCCAGGCACCGGGATTCAACACGGCGCCGGCGAAGCCCTCGTCCAACTTGGCGAGATAAGCTTCTTCGTCGTTGGTCTGGTAGAATTCCAAGGCGACTTTGCCGAGCCCCGCCAGACGCGCCAGATCCGGAGCGGCCTCGCCGAGCATCGTCTCGATCTCGGCCAAGGTCTCGCGGCCATAGATTCCCGGCTCGCGCCGGCCGAGCAAATCCAGATTCACGCCGCTCGCGACCAAAATCTTCGGGGTCTTGGCGGCGCCCCGGCTGGCTTTCACCTTCGCCATTAGGTGAGCCTGCCGAGCAGCTCGTTGTAGAATTTGATTTGCCGGTCGATGATTTCCACCGACTCCATGCGATCGACGAGCGCCGGATCGACGGTTAGATCGACGTCGCGTTGTTCGCGGTCGAGCTTGGCGATCTCCGACACCTTGCGTCGCAGCAGGTCGTTGTTGGGTGCCATGCGCAAGAGTCGCCGATAGACTTCCAAAGCCTTGCCGTAGTGGCCTTGGCGAGCATAAATGTCAGCCAGGGTCGTCGAATCCAGCTCGACGCCGCCCGCCGAGCGGCCGCGAATCGGGGCGCCGGCGTCGTTCGGTCGAAAGATCTCGTCGAGTGGCACGACATGAAAGCCGGCGAGCGCCGCGTCGTCATCCAAGCCCTCGGCCTTGAAGTAGCTTGAGGCACCGGCGGACACCGTGCCTGCAACCGAAGCTTCGTCGCCCTGGTCCACGGTCGCGGCACTCTTTGCTCCAGGCAAAACCGGATCGGTACCACGGTCCCTGAGCTCTTGGATCAACTTTTCTCTGGCGCGCTCGAGGCCGGTGACCTCGATTTGGTCGCCCAGCTTCTTGGTTTCGGCGTCGAGCATCTGGTGACTTTTCAGATGCTGGTAGGTCGTACGGACGACGCCGTCCATGTTCAGGAGCACGGCCAGACGAAAGCGTAACTTCTGCGCCAAGAGGTTTTCGCGGAGCGGCACGGGCGACTCTTCGATCACCCGCCAGCTGTCTTGGACCATACCCTTTTGCAAGAGCTCCCGGGCCAATACGACTCGGGCGACGGTGAATCCCGGGTGCCGGTCGACGCCTTGCGAGAGGAGCTCGAGGCTCTCGTCGACCAAGCGGTGCGAGCGGAGGATATCGGCCACAGGCAGAAACGTCCGGCCGTTGGGATCGGCCTCGAAACGCTTGACCACCTCGCGCTCGGTGCGCGTAAGCGGCAAGCTAGCTAGCAGCGGGATCCAGGGTTCGCTCATGCACACCAATATAGCAAAGGGCCGAGGCGCGGGCTAGGCCTGTCATTGCACGGCGGTGAACAAGAAATTATAGGCTGCTTCGAGCGTCGCCGCGCCTGACCTAACGCCGGCTTGGACGGCGTTCGTGCCGCCCTTCTGGCAATCGGGCCAAAACTGATAAGAAATGACGCCGCAACTGTCCGAGCACCACTCCGAGCTCGGTGTCACGACGCCGGCGAATTTGAACGAGGTCACGGTCGTGGCGTCCTTTTTGAACTCGGCGTTCGTCTTGCCGACATCGAGAATGCCCCGCAGCGCCGGCTCGAACGCTACGCCTGCGCGCGGCTCGGGCGAGACCAAGGGAGCGTCGCCCGGCGCTGCGATACCGCCTTGCAGACCCGAGGCGCCGCCGGCGGGCTTCGTCGATGGGGCTGGGTCGGTCGGGAAGGCTCCCTCCGTGTCTTCGTAAATCAAGAAAGAAACCTCGACCGGGCCGTTGAGCGGCGCAATGTTCACGGGCGCGCCGGCCGCGTCCTTGAAGTCGCTGACGCAGGACATATCAACGGAGGGGTTGCCGAGAGGCTTGATCTTAAAAGTGGAGGCCCCGATTTTGGGCTGGGAACAGCTCAAGGCGCAACTTCCGGATTGCGACTCCGGCTCAGCTGCACAGGCGTGCAAAAGCAGCGCGGTGAGGCCCGCCAGCCATATTCTATTCATCGTCCGCTCCCCCGCTGTTGGCGTCATTGTCGCCGCCCTGATTGCCCGTGTTGCCCGCGTCGTCGTTTTCGGCCTTGTTGCCCGAGTTCTTGTTCGAAGTCGGTTGGGCGCCGAAGTTGCCGTTGCCGGCGTCATTGGCCGGAGCATTGTCGTCGCCGCCGTTGTTGTTGCCGCCGTTGTTGCTCCCGTTGTTGCTGCCGTTGTTGCTGCCGTTGTTGTTCCCAGCGTTCTTTCCGAGGGCGTTGTTGCCGAAGTTTTCCGGGGACGCCGCTCCGCCCGCCGGCGGATCGTTCAAAGCAACGTCCGGCGCGGCGTCGCCCGCGCCTCCGTTGGCGTCGCCGAACGCTTTGGAGCTGCTCATGATGATCGGCGTCACCATGACCATCAGTTCTCTCTTCTGCTCGTTGTTCGACGTCGAGCGGAACAAAGCCCCGATGATCGGGATCGACGACAGGCCCGGGATGCCTGACTGCGCCTTGTTGTTGTTCGTCGTGTAGATGCCGCCGATCACCGCTGTCTCGCCGCTGCGGCGTAAGAGGCTGGTCTCTAGGTGACGGCTGTTCCTCGCCGGGACCCCCGAGGAAGAAGCGGCGCTCGACGGGTCGTCGCTTTCGATGACGAGTTCCATTTGCACCGAGCCATCGGCCGTGACGTGGGGCGTGACGTCCAACGACAAATTGTACTTGACTGACGGTAGGTCGAAGCCGCCTGAGATACGGGCAATGGGTTGGAAGAAGTCTTCCCTGCCGGCGGAGATTACCGCCTTCTTGTTGTCCTGGACGATGACGTTGCTGGACTGCAACACCTCGCTCGTGCCACGAGTCTCCTCCATGGCGAGCGCCAAGTCGAGCGCCATCGAGTTGTTCAGACTGCCGAAGTGGAAGTTGAAGTTCCCGGCTTTAGCGTTGTCGCGCCCCCCGGCGTCGACGGAGTAGCGCGACGTCATATAATTCGGGAAAACGAGGTTACCGAAGCCCAAGCCGCGCCCTTGGTCGACATTGAACGGACCGCCCCAGCTCAATCCGAAGGTGTCGCTGAAGGTTTTAATCACTTCCACGATGCGCGAGGCGATCTTCACCTGCGGCGTCTCTAGGTCGATGCGCTCGAGCAACGCTTTGACCATGGCCAAATCGCTCGGCGGGGCGCTGACGACTACGGAGTTGGTGCGCGCGTCGACCTGGACGACGATCCGGCCGTCGTCCTTGGCGGCGCTGCCGAGCAGATCGCCCAAGATTTTCGCGGCATCGGCCGCTTGCGTGTAGGACAGCCGGTGCACGAGGATTTTCGTCGGCCGAAGGCGCATCTCCGACTTTCTCCTCGCTTCCTCGTCGGTATGGTCTTTGACCAACCGCTCCAAGGTGTCAATGCGCACGAGGTTCGGACCCATTTGCGCCATGCCGAGAGCGTTGGATTCGAGGATTGCCTTAAGGGCGTCGTTAAAAGGGACGCCGTTGACGTTGATGTAGATTTGCTTCGCACCCACCTCGGGCGGCATGACGAAGTTAACGCCGCTCTCTTCACTCAAGACCCGG
>JAYWBY010000551.1:0-3732 GCA_043781115.1 Pseudomonadota bacterium | reverse complement strand
CTGGCCCTTGTCCAAGGCGGCGCGCATGTGGTCGAGCCCCTTCATTTCGACGCGGCTGGCGATGTCGGTGCGCGAGCTGCGGAAGAACTCGAGCGCGGTCATGGCGAAGTTTTCCATGGATTCCCGCCCGATTTGGCGGCGTTCCTCCGCGGATTTTTCGGGGTAGGCCAGCGCCAAGTTTTTCAATACGAGCCCCCGCCTCAGGCGCAGGACGTCGAAGACCAGAAAGGCCAGGAAGCGCGCCGTTCGAGTCATCGCCTGGTCGCTGAAGCGTCCGACGACGGCGGCCACGAATTTTAACAACCAATACATGCTCGTGGTCTGCCAGACTTACCAGTGCTTGTCGATGAATTCCTGCGGCAGCTTCAGCTCATGAGCATATTCGAGGTCGAGGCCTATGAAGCGGACGCCGAGAAAGTGTTGCACCCACTCGGAACCTTTTAGCAGCAGCTCCTTCCAAGGTCCGTCGGCGACGACCTTGCCTTCGTTGACGACGATCAGGCGCTCGGCGAAGCGAATGCCGATCTCTACGTTGGAAGTGACCACCATTTGCGCGGTGTCGGCGCCGCCGCCAGCCAGGGCCATGATCATGTTCAAGATGATAGTCGACGTCACCGGGTCGAGGCCCGACGTCGGCTCGTCGAAAATCGCCACGACCGGGTCCGTGCACAAAGCGCGGGCAATGCCGACACGGCGCTGCATGCCACCCGACAGCTCGTAGGGAAACATGTTTTGCGTGCGCCCGAGTTTGACGCCGTTGAGGAGGCAGGTGAGTTTGGCGTCCATCTCGTCGTAGGAAAGCTTCGTCATGTTCTCCATGGCGAAGATCAAATTCTCGCGCACGGTCATGAAGTCGAAGAGGGCCCCCTGTTGAAAGGCCATGCCGACGCGCTTCAACGTTTCCTGCTTGGTGTCGTCCTTGGCCCGACTCATGTCCACGTCGAGAAGGCGGACTTCTCCCGCGTCGGGGACGAGCAGCCCGAGCAGAATTTTCAGGATCGTCGACTTGCCGCAGCCGCCCGGTCCGACGAGGCTGACCTTCTCACCTTTTTTTATCGAAAAAGAGATGTCGTCTAGAAGGGTTACCCCTCCAAAGGTCATCTTCACGGAGTCTAAGGAAATCACGTTGACTCTCCGCCTATGGGCCCCTACCCTAGGCTGCCGCTAAGGTTCGGACTCGAAAGCCCATTTTATCACAAAGGACGCCGCTTGCGCTCGCCTGACCTGGAGTCCGTGAGCTCAAATTTGCCGAAGCACTTAGTCGCCTTGCGACCGCCGCTTCCGTGCATCGATGCGAGCCGCGGCCCGGGCTTCGTTCACGGTCTCGCTGCTGACCGAATGATCATTGAATGGCAGAAGTCCGCCCCGTATCCGGAGAAGTCGCCGTCCGACTTGACCGTCGCGCTCAGTTCGGCCCGCTCGTTCCGTTTCGAATCACTTACCCATACCATCGCGGCTCCTGGTCCCGCCGGCCAGCCGTGGGCCGAGGCGAAAACGACGTCGACGAACGATCTCGGTCGCTTGGCTGATTTGTTGAACCTCGTGCGCAAGGGTCAGCACATCGCACTTTGTGAGTCCACGGACGTCGAGGCCACCGATCGTTACACCGGATTCTCCGACCTGACGCTTAGGCCCGTGGCGCTGCCGGATCTCGCCTGGCACGAGCTCGACACGAGCCGGAAGTTCCTCGGTTACACGGCGGCCTTGCCGCTGCTCGTCACGGGCATGACCGGCGGCCTCGAGCGCGGAGCCGAAATCAATCGCCGGCTCGCCAAGGCCGCCGAAGCTTTCGGCATTCCGATGGGTGTCGGCTCGCAACGCGTCGCCCTCGAGAACCCGGAGCACGCCGCTATCTTCGCCGTGAAACAGTACGCCCCGCGCCTCTTTTTGATCGCCAACATCGGCATCAGCCAGCTGCGCTCGAAAGCCGCGCTCGACGACTGCCGGCGCGCCGTCGAAATGATCGACGCCGACGCCCTCGCCGTGCACGTCAACGTCCTCCAAGAAGTCATTCAGGTCGAAGGCGACCGCGACTTTCGCGGCGTCATCGACCAGCTGGCGGCCGTCACCGCCAAGCTCGGCGTTCCCGTGATGGTCAAAGAAGTCGGCTGCGGCATCGACCCGACGACCGGCCGGCGCCTGGCGGCAGCGGGCGTCCAAGCCATCGACTGCGGCGGCAAGGGCGGCACGTCTTGGGGGTTCATCGAGGGGCTGCGCGCCGATTCGCGCGTCACGCGGGCCGTAGCCGACACCTTCCGGGACTTCGGCATCCCGACGGCAATGGCTGCCTTGGCTTTGCGCCGCGCGCTTCCGGGCCTAGACCTGGTAGCAACCGGCGGTATTCGCGACGGCCTGACCGTCGCCAAAGCGATGGCGGTTGGTGCGACGCTTTCCGGCATCGGCTTACCCCTCTTGCGCGCCGCGCTCGCCGGCGAAGACGAACCGCACGTCGTCTTGGAAACTCTGGCCCAAGGCCTGAAGACGGCGATGATTTGCACTGGCTCGCGTGATCTCAACCAGCTCCGCGGCCGCCTGACGATCCAACCGGAATTCGAGGCCGCTTTGCAGGGAATGGTCGATGGAAACTGATAAAAAACCGGACAAAGCCTCGGCGCGAACACCGGCCCACCGGTCGGCTCCAAGTCCTCGCCCCGACGACGACATCGCGCCCCAGAGCGGCGTGCGCTCGTCGCGTTTGCCGGGATTTTACGAGCTGGCCTTGCCGGAACGCCTGAAGACGACACAAGTGTTCGGCGAACTATCGGACGACGACACCCGGCACCTTGGCCAAATGGGCGCCTTGAACAACGAACTCGTCGACGTCTTCATCGAAAACGCCGTCGGCGTCTACAGCCTGCCGCTCGGGATCGCCACGAACTTCTTGGTCAACGGCGTTGACGTGCTGGTGCCGATGGCGGTGGAAGAAACGAGCGTGCTCGCGGCCGCCAGTCACGGCGCCAAGCTGGCTCGCTACGGCGGCGGTTTCACGGCGGTGTCGACCGAACCGGTCATGACGGGCCAGATCCAACTCCTCCTCGACCATCCAGTCGACTTCGAAGGCATTCTCGAGGACAGGAAGGAAGACCTGCTCGCCTACGCCAATCGCGGCCAGGAACGCCTCGTCGAACGCGGTGGCGGCGCCATCGACATGACCTGGCGCTACGTCGACGAGATCAAGAGTTTGATCGTGCATCTGCACGTCAACACTTGCGACGCGATGGGCGCCAACATCGTCAACACGATGTGCGAAAAGGTTTCGGCGTTGATGCCCGAGCTCTTCCAGGCCGAAGTCGGCCTGCGCATTCTCACCAACCTCACCGACCGCCGCCGCACCAAGGTCAACTGTCGCGTTCCGGCCAAAGCCTTCGAGTCGCGCGACTTCGACGGCAAGGAAGTCGTCGAGCGGATCGTCATGGCCTACGAGTTCGCCAATCACGACATCTACCGGGCGACGACCAACAATAAAGGCATCATGAACGGCATCGACCCGGTGCTGATCGCGACCGGCAACGACTGGCGCGCGGTGGAAGCCGGGGCGCATGCCTACGCCAGCATGAGCGGCCGCTACAAGCCGCTTGCCGTCTGGGAACAAAACGAGGCCGGCGACTTGGTCGGCAGCCTCGAATTGCCGATGGCCGTCGGCGTCGTCGGCGGCGTCACCAAGCTTCACCCGACGGCCCGCGCAGCGCTGCGCCTCCTCGGCTCGCCCTCGGCGAAAGGGTTGGCAGGCAT
>JAYWBY010000550.1:0-3739 GCA_043781115.1 Pseudomonadota bacterium | reverse complement strand
TCTGACATTCGGCCATGCTGCTCACTCCCCCGAGGTAGGTGTAAGTGATGCTTTCTGTGGAACTAGCGGCCTCCTCTTCGCTCAAGGCGTCGGCTCGGGAAAGAGCTGCGAAGAGCAGGGCAGACAGCGGCAACGCAAGAACGAGATGACGGAATTTCATGGCGACTCCTGATGTTGGTAGAAAGCGCGGCGCTGAGCCGCGTCGTTAGTGACCAAGTACAGGAGGAGGCTAAAAAGATCTAAGAGGAATGCGGCGGATTGGGGAAATTCCGTTTACGGAGGCGTAAACGACCCGGCGATCGGCCGGCCGGAGGATTTTTTACGAACTGACGAGGTCGCGGCCACGGACCTGTAAGCCGTCTGCGGCTGATAATTTGCCCATTTGTTGCCACTTCCCCCAATCTCCCATTCAAGTTCACCCTTCATTCCACCGAAACCACCCGATATGGCCCAAACAAATCTTCAGCCACTAAGACCAAGCGATGACGACGCCTTGGAGTCGGCATTCCGCGAGTTCGCGTCGTTGAGTTCCTTCGATCCCGAAGACCAAGTGCGTCGCCTCGAAATTGCGACGAACCTGCTCAGCACGCCGGTCAACGAATATGAAGCCGCCTTCGCCAAGAGAGTTTGCCTCATCGCGGACGATCTCTATTTCTCCCTGAGCGCGCAACGCAGTTTGCCCGACTCCGTCGCGGCAGCGGCGACCGTGGCTCTGATTGGTTTTTTGCTCGGCAACAAAAACGGCTCCAAAGCGCGGCATCTACTCCACACGGTCGAGGACGCTCTGCACCGGCTGTTGCCCGGTGATCCAAAACTCCATGTCCTGCACGCCAAAATTCTCGCTGCCGGTTGCCGCTTCGCCGAAGCAAGCGCACTGCTCGATCCGCTACTGTGCGGCGCGGATAGACCGAACGAGCAGGTCCTCGCCCAGGGTCTTTTTCTCCTGCGCGCCCAGCAACGCGACCGCGAGCTCAAAGCTCTTTCGGACCGCTACCCAGCCGAGGATCAGGTTCGTTGGACCAACACGCTACTAGAGTTCCAGCACGGCGGCCCGGCTGCAGCCTTGTCGGCGGCCCTGCGCAAAGAGGTTTTTGAAGCTACACCGGAGCGCAAGCTAAAGGCTTGGCTCTACACGGTCGCCGCAGGGAACACGATTGTTGTCGACCTCCTCCAATCCCCCCAAAACGTCAAACGCCACCACGTCCGCCCGAAGTCTTCGCCCATAGATCTGGTTCTCCTCGCCGATGCGGCCCAATTGGTAGAGACCTGGCGCACGGACCCGGAGCGTGATCCCTACCTAGCTTACGAGAACTTTCGGATCGACCTAGCAGAGTGCACAGACCCTGAAGTGGCACTGCTGTTTGACGCCGCGACGGCGGCTGTATGCTCCACCCGTTGGCCATCCGTCAGCAAGCTAGCCCGGCACGCCTACGAAGCGAAATCGCTGCTGCTCTTGAACGGTAGCCACCGCGATGCGCTGATGCTGACCGTGCTTTTCGCTACTCAGTCGACAAAGGACGACGCTAAATCCGGCAAACCTTCGCGCAAGTCAACTGCCCTGCTACCGGGAGTGACATATCAAAATGCGCTATCAGGGTCCATCGCCCGCCAAGCTTCGCTCCTCGGCTCCGCCGCCAAAGTCGCCTCCGTGGTGCTTGCTGATCGCCTGCGTCACGTCGTGACACTCGGACAACGCCACCGGTCAAGCCGCGACGAAGTCTTGACGGCGTGCGCCGAAGTCATCGCCAAAGATCTAGCGAAGTATCGCGGCGGCTTGCAAAAGCTCGTGCAGATTGGCGCCGGCTTGGAGGCTATTGTCCCTGAAGCGGTTAGAACGCAGCTCAACCAAGCTGCGACCAACTCCTTTCCCATCACGCCAGACCGGGTTCGAGCCCTCGTCTCCGCCGAGTTGGGCCAGGAGGTCGGGACGGCTTTTCGTACTTTCGATGACCAACCCATCGCCAGCGGTTCGATTGCGCAAGTTCACAGGGCAACTGCCCCGAGCGGTGAGGCGTTGGCTGTCAAAGTGCAGATCCCGAAGATTGAAACGATGATCGCCGCCGACTTCAAAGGGCTGGGGCGTCTTTCCTGGTTCCTGTCGGGCGTTCTGCCGATCTCCCACGCAGAGCTGAACGACCTGATCAAAGCCTGGGCCGAGTTCACCATGGCCGAATGTGACTTCGAGCTCGAGCGCCGGAATTTGATCGTTGCGGGCGGACTCTTCAAGGGCGATCCGCACATCAGGATTCCAGCCCTCGCCCCTGGTTTGCAAAGTCCCCGGATTCTCGTCACCGAATTTGCCAATGGACAGAGCTTCGAGGACTTTCTGCGCACCAGTACCGAGCAGTCTCGGCAAAGGGCCGGCGTCAGCTTGATGCGCTTCGTCCTTCGCGGCCTTCGGCATGGATTTCTGAAGTACGATTTGGATCCGTCCAATTTTCGATTCAACGACAGCGAGCTGTGGACGCTCGACTTTGCCGGCCTCGCTCCCTACGAGTGGAGCGGATCACAGAACCTGCTGCAGGTGATCCAATCGCTGCAGAAGGGCAACTCCGAAGGGCTCAAGGCCTACATGCAAGGCATGGTCGTGCGTCCAGAAACCTATGAATTCTCCAAAGAACTGAAGCTGCATCAGGACGTGCTACTCCGGCCCTTCTTAGTCGAAGGCGCCTTTCGCTTTACCACGGAGTTCGCGCGGCGCGTGTTCTTTGCGATGACCGTCGACCACCCGAATCTCGGCAGTGTGGCGGTCAAGCCTTGGTGGATGCCTTACACCCGCTTCTATTGGACGCTCTACTCAATGCTGGGGCGCCTGGAGGCGGAGGCTAACTGGGGGCAGATTGCGGCGGAAGAGGCGGCGTAGTGGCACGCTGATACAGGCCGACGCCGTCACTCGATGTCGTAAAGCATGTCGTCCCACCAGTAAAACAGCGGGTTGTGGCCGAAATTGCGCATGTCCGCGATCGCGGCATCGGCTGACCACCCATGCGCCTTGATATGGTAGGCGCCAATGACTAGTCCTGTCCGGTCGCTACCTTGGCGACAGTGAACGAGAATCGGCTGGTTCGCCGGATCGAGCGTCAGCGCCAGTGCCGCGCGGAGGTCGTCGAGAGACGGACGATCGAACGGCAGCGGCGTCATGGGAATGCGGAGAAATCTGATGCCCTGTGCTTCCGCTGCAGCTTGCTCTTCGTCGGCGTCGTCCGGATCCATCATGTATGACTCGAGCGAAAGAACCGTGCGAATTCCCACGGGAGCGAGCTCAGCGAACTGCTCGGCGGTCGGTTTGCCGCTGCGGAAGACTGCGTCGTCAACTTGATGAAAGTTCGTGATCGTCGATGTTTGCGCGAGAGACAGGGACGGTGCTGCCATAGCGGCAATTCCGCAAGTGAAGACCAGGGCTCTAAAATTCATGCTCGTTCCTCTTAATCAATTTGTGAACGGAGCTGTATAGCGCGCCTGCAGCGCGGAGTCTGCCTTCATGTGCAAATCTTCAATGATGTTTGCTGGTTTTCCTTGCGCCAAAAAGACGTCGGCAAGGCCCCATCCGGCAGCCGAAAGCAGCCTGTCAAAGTGGCTCCCATGAAGACATCCGCATAGTCCATCGCCTCGTTTGGCGAAGGATTATGCGGCGTCTAGCTTGGTCTCTGGCGACTTAGTTGCAGGACACGGTCAATGCCCGCACCCATGAAGCAGTTGCTCCATCGACCATCGGGTCCGGAGCAGAATACACTGCACC
>JAYWBY010000549.1:0-10284 GCA_043781115.1 Pseudomonadota bacterium | reverse complement strand
CATAGAGCAAGCTCGCTTGTGCCGTCAGGTTGTCCGATCCCGCGGCCCAGGTGAGCGGAATTGTAGTTTCCGTGATTGCTCCGGTGGAGATCGCGCCGCCGCCGCCCGCTGTCGGTGGCGTCCCTTCCGCCGTTGTCGCGTTACCGGATGCATAGGCTGCTTTGTTGCCGTTCGCGTCCTTGCCGATGACGCTGAAGAAGTAGGGAGTACTGTCGGAGAGGCCGCTGAGCGTCGTCGACGTCAAATTCGTCGTATAGCCGACAGTCTGCGTCCCGTTGGCCTCGATGGCGGCGACTGAAGTCAGATTGTTCGTTGTGCTTTTGTAGACGCTGTAATTGAGGACCGCCTGAGCCGAGATGTTGTCGGTCGCCGCCGTCCACGAAAATGCAATCGACGACGAGGTCAGCGTACCAACGGTAATGATACCAGGTGTAGGCGGCGTCACGTCCGTCGAGGCCGTGCCCGTCGTATAGGCGGCTTTGTTGCCGACGGTGTCCTTGACCAGCACGTTGTAGTAGTACACGGTGTCCGGCGACAGCCCGGTGATCGTCGACGAGGTCAGATTGGTCGTGTAATCCTGCACCAACGTGCTGTTGTTTTGATTCTCGGCAGCATCGACGGTGCCGATGTTGTTAGCCGTCGACCGATAAATCGCATATTGCAAGAACGACGCTGCGGTAGTGTCATCGGTCGCTGCCGTCCAGCTGATCGGAATGGTCGTCCCGGTGGGCGACCCAGCCGTGATCGCGCCGTTGTTTTGCGGCGTCGGCGGTGTCCAATCGCCAGGGTTGCTCCGCATGCCTGTGATGTAAACATACCCGTGATTGCCGCCGCTGGCGACGCCACCGCCTGGGTAGTCTGAGTCCGAGGTATTGGGTGCGTCGCAGATACACGGCGCCGTAATCGGTGTCGAAATCGCCACCGAGTTAGTCCCGCTCGAATAGCTACCGCCGCCGCCGCCGCCTTGGCCGCCTGAGTTGCCGCCGCTGGCGTAGAAGGAGTCGCCGCCGCCGCTGCCGCCATAGTAGCCGCCGCCACCGCCACCGGAGCCGCCGTCGATGGTGTAGATATTATAGTGGGTGCCGCAGCCGCCGCCGCCATAGCCTCCAGCGTTCCAACAACCATTAGACGGGAAGCCATTTCCACCCGCGGACAAACTTCCGGCTTGACTTCCACAGACACTCCATCCAGCGAGAGTGTCAGTCCCATAGATCCCGCCGCAACCAAACCCGTAAGCGTTAAAAGACGATCCGCCGGGGCTACCGTAATAAGCGTCGGCAAAATAGGGGGCTCCGCCGCCGCCGCCGCCGCCGGCCGTCACGATGTCGGAGCCGCCGCGCATGATTGCGCTCCGGCCACCGCCCGAGCCGCCGACTTTCCAACTGGTGGTCGGGTAGCTGTTGCCTTTGCAGCCGACGACAACGGTGAGCGTCTCGTTCGGTGTGACGGCTAAAGTCGTTTGCTGGAAGCCGCCGCCTCCCCCAACTCCTCCATTACCATTGCCCCCGCCGGCTCCCCAAAGTTTGACTGTGATCGCGTTTACGCCCGGAGGTACGGAGAAGTTTTGCGAGGAGCCGGTGCAGTTGTAGCCTACCGGGTCCAGCGGCGCGAACCCGGAGGACGCCCAAAAGCTGCCGGTATTGAGCTGAAACTGGGCCTCAGCCGCCGAAGGCACCAACGCCACGATGCAAGCAGCCGCCCAGCGCCCTAGGCGGCGGATTAATATTGCTTTGTGGGCGTGAAGCAACTCAGAACCCCTCCAGCCACGAGACGTAGGCTGTCGTCCCGGCCTTCATGATCGTCAGGACGGTGTCTTTGCCGCCGGTGACGTGGACATGGGCCGAGGTGCAGGCCGGGAGGCACTTCCAGGTCGAGACGTCGGCGCTGGAAAGCGTGTATTGGCCGCCCGTCGAGTTGTTGAGGATCAAGGTGTAAGCCGCACCGTTGTGAATCGTGCCGCTGGTAAAGGTCACTGTGCCCGCCGCCACGCTGGTGGCTTGGATGTTGCCGTTGTCCCAGTTGATGGTGCCGCTCGAGCCGCTCGCATAGGCGCCGACGGCCTGTCCGCCGGAGATTTCGAGTCTGACGCTCGGGCTGGCGGTGCCGATGCCGAGGCGCCCGTTGGTATTGTCCCACGTCAGCGTGCTGACTCCGGAACCAGTCGTCGAAGTGATAGCAGTCGACGACGTCGCGTAGGTCAGTTGGCCGGTGGTCAGTCCTGTCAAGCCACCACCAGCTGCGCCGGTAGGACCGGTGGTGCCGTTTGTGCCGTTAGAGCCGTTAGAGCCTGCGGCACCGGTCGGGCCCGTGCTTCCGGTGGGACCCGTTGATCCACTGGCGCCCGTCGCTCCCGTCGCTCCATTGGATCCGGATGAACCAGTCGGGCCGGTTGTGCCCGCAGAACCCGCGGAACCTGCAGGGCCCGTAGGACCCGTGGCGCCGCTGCTCCAACTCGCGAGACCGCTGGCGTCGCTGACAAGGACCTTGCCGACGCCAGGGGTGCCGCCTTGGATCTTGATCGTGCCGTTGATGTCGAGTGTAGCGCTGGGGGTGATAGTTCCGATACCGACATAGCCGCCGCCGTTGAAAATGGCATCATAGTTATTGGTGCCCCCGGTAACCGAGGAGACATAAAGTCCGATGTTGGCCGCCGACCCGCCGTTCCAAATGCCGGTCGATTTCACCTCGAGTGCAGCCTTAGTCACCGATGCCGTCGAGGACGTCGCGATGTTGGTGAGCAAGTTGCCCGAATAATTAGTGGTCATTGCCCCTGAGCCTTCGGTATGCAAGATACTCGTGGGCGTCAAAACCCCGATGCCGAAATTGCCTCGGTGATAACTCTGCGCCGTCGAGCCCGCATAGAGCGCGTAGTTGCCACTCCCAGCAGCCGGCGATCCGATCATTATGGCGTAGTTATTGGACGTTCCTCCGGACGTGTCCACCCTCAAGCCGTAATTCGTGCCATTGGCGCCGGTCGTATTGATGGACTCGCCAAAGCTCGCGCCGCTACCGGAACCGCTCGTGGTGACTTCCAACCCTCTGTCGGCTGCCGAGATTACCGAAAGTCTGAAGTTGGGTGACGCCGTGCCGAGGCCCAAGCGCTTGTTGGTGTTGTCCCAAAAGAAGTTAGCGTTGTCTTGGGCCATGTTGCCGCCGGAAGCAAACAACACGGAGCCGTCGGTGCTGCCAGAAATGACCGCGCCGATTGCACTTGCGCCAGTGGCGCCGGTGGGCCCCGTGCCACCGGTAGGGCCAGTGCCGCCCGTCGGACCGGTGGAACCAGTAGGGCCGGTGGAGCCCGTCGCGCCGTTGGAACCGTTCGTACCGCCAGCGCCGGTAGGACCGGTGCCGCCTGCGGAGCCGGTCGGACCAGCGGCACCCGTGGGACCAGTTGCACCGCTTGTCCAAGTAGCGAGACCAGTCGCGTCACTGGTCAGGAACTTGCCGGCACCTGGTGTGCCACCTTGAATTCGGATTTGTCCATTGACGTCAAGCGTCGTGGTCGGAGCAGTCGTCCCAATCCCGACTTTGCCGTCGGAGGACACACGCATTCGTTCGTAAGGGCCACCACCAGAAGAAGGTGACGTCCGAATCGTAAATGCCCCTGGGACTATCGACCCTGATGGGGTGCCATCAACCACAGCTGCGATTGCCGCGGAAGCAGAGTAATTCGTTCCGTTGTAGCCTTCGAATTGATCCAGGCCCAAGACTGAATTGATGGCGACAGCTGTCGGCGCACTCGAAGTTCCTTCTGACGTTCGACGAGTTATCGTCGGAGTACTTCCGTAGGCTGTATCGATCATCAGTCTAACTGCGTTTCCATAATTGTTGTCAGCGCCTGACACATGTAAGATTGCCAAGGGGCTAGATTTTCCGATCCCGATAGCACCTCCGTTCAAATAGCCCGATCCACCCGGATTAAGTATTATTTTTAGAGTCCCATCGGCCTGATATTGGTAGAGACTAGAGTTTAGACCCGATTTTTTTAGAAATACACTGCCAGCCACTTCCAACTCAGACCCCGGGCTCGTCGTTCCTATCCCGAGCCTTCCGTTGGTGTTGTCCCAAGTGAGCATACTTAGGCCCGAGCCGGTCGACGTCGTAATTGCAGAAGTCGAAGTAGCGTAGGAAAGTTGGTTGGTCGTCAAGCCGGACAGGCTACCAGCAGCGCCAGTCGGCCCTGTGCCGCCGGTCGGTCCGGACGCGCCGGTGGCTCCGTTGGAACCATTTGACCCGGCAGTGCCTGCGGCACCGGTAGGACCAGTCGAGCCAGATGCGCCGGTTGTACCAGCAGCGCCCGTTGCGCCATTTGAGCCAGTTGCTCCGGTCGGACCAGCATTGCCCGTCGCGCCATTTGTGCCGTTAGAGCCGGCAGTGCCAGCGGCACCTGTAGGACCAGTTGCGCCGGTCGTACCAGCAGCGCCCGTTGCGCCGTTAGAGCCGGAAGTGCCGGTCGGACCAGCAATACCAGTTGCGCCGGTCGGACCAGTTGCGCCGGTCGCGCCGTTGGTGCCGTTAGAACCATTTGAACCAGCGGCACCGGTCGGACCAGTCGAGCCTGTGGCGCCGGTCGTACCGGCAGCGCCCGTCGCGCCGTTGGTGCCGTTAGAACCATTTGAACCAGCGGTGCCAGCGGTGCCAGCGGCGCCGGTGGGACCAGTCGAGCCAGTGGCGCCGGTCGGACCAGTTGCGCCGGTCGCGCCATTGGTGCCGTTAGAGCCAATTGATCCAGCAGTGCCAGCGGCACCGGTGGGACCAGTCGAGCCAGTGGCGCCGGTCGTACCAGCAGCGCCCGTCGCGCCGTTGGTGCCGTTAGAACCGTTTGAACCAGCGGTGCCAGTGGCGCCAGTGGCGCCGGTTGTACCAGCAGCGCCCGTCGCGCCGTTAGAGCCGGAAGTGCCGGTCGGACCAGCAATACCAGTTGCGCCGGTCGGACCAGTTGCGCCGTTGGTGCCGTTAGAACCATTTGAACCAGCGGTGCCAGCGGCGCCGGTGGGACCAGTCGAGCCAGTTGCGCCAGTCGTACCAGCAGCGCCCGTCGCGCCGTTAGAGCCGGAAGTGCCGGTCGGACCAGCAATACCAGTTGCGCCGGCCGGACCAGTTGCGCCGGTCGTACCAGCAGCGCCCGTCGCGCCGTTTGCACCCGTCGGACCAACGCCACCAGTCGCGCCGTTAGAACCGTTTGTACCAGCTGCTCCGGTAGGACCAGCGGCACCGTTTGCACCCGTGGGACCAACGCCACCGGTTGCGCCGTTCGCGCCGGCAGCACCAGTCGCCCCGTTAGAACCGTTTGTTCCGGCCGCGCCGGTAGGACCAGCGGCACCGTTTGCACCCGTTGGACCAACGCCACCGGTTGCGCCATTTACGCCATTTGCGCCGTTCGCACCGGCAGCACCAGTCGCGCCGGCGGCACCAGTCGCGCCGTTAGAACCATTTGAGCCAGCCGCGCCGGTAGGACCAGCGGCGCCGTTTGCACCAGTGGGACCAACGCCGCCCGTTGCGCCGTTTGCGCCAGCAGCACCAGTTGCTCCATCAGAACCATTTAATCCGCCGGTACCTGTCGGACCGGCCGCACCAGCAAGACCCGCAGAGCCAGTCGGACCAACGCCACCGGATGCGCCGGTTGCGCCGTTCGCGCCGGCGGCACCAGTCGCGCCGTTAGAACCGTTTGTACCAGCCGCGCCGGTAGGACCAGCGGCACCGTTTGCACCCGTGGGACCAACGCCACCGGTTGCGCCGTTCGCGCCGGCAGCACCAGTCGCGCCGTTAGAACCATTTGTACCCGCCGCGCCGGTGGGACCAGCGGCACCATTTGCACCAGTGGGACCAACGCCGCCCGTAGCGCCGTTTGCGCCAGCAGCACCAGTCGCTCCATCAGAACCATTTGATCCGGCAGCACCTGTCGGACCGGCCGCACCAGTAAGACCGGTAGAGCCAGTCGGACCAACGCCACCAGTTGCGCCGTTTGCGCCGGCGGCACCAGTCGCGCCGTTTGCACCCGTGGGACCAAAGCCACCGGTTGCGCCGTTCGCGCCAGTCACACCCGCGGCGCCGGTCGGTCCGGCTGCTCCAATTGTCCCCGTGGGACCAACGCCGCCAGTAGGGCCGGCAGCACCAGTTGCGCCATTGCTACCCGTAGGACCGGCGGCGCCCGTGAGACCGGTTGAGCCAGTGGGGCCGTTTGCGCCCGTTACGCCGCTTGCTCCGGTCGCGCCGACGGCGCCATTCGATCCCACAGGGCCAGCAGTACCGGTCGGACCGGAGGCTCCAGTGGCACCGACAGAGCCGGTGGGACCCGCGACGCCCACTGCACCCGTCGGTCCAAGCCCGCCGGTGGGACCAATGATTCCAGTAGGGCCGGCACCGCCCGTCGGACCAGGCAGACCGGGAGAACCGGCGGAGCCAGGAAGGCCCATGGGGCCCGTCGGTCCGGCAGAGCCCGCGGCCAATAGCGTGCCGTCGGCCGCGATAACGGCGGTGCCGTTAGAGGAAATGATCGCTCCGGAGGTCGAATAGGTCACGAGATCGCGTGGCAAATAGTCGCCAATGCTTGCGGCCCGGAGGGCAAATAGCGCCACGCCGAGTCCATAGCGTTTCACTTCCTCGTAGACGCCATCGCTCTTGACAAAGACGCCGATTTCCACCGAAGTGTCGCCGTTCAACCCCATGAACAACTTCTCGTCAATCAGGGCATTGGCGCTCGGAAGTTTGTCGGAGCCGGCGAAGTTGTCGTTCTCTTTCTTCATGGGTTGCGCGCTTTGCCCGACGCCGCCCACCAAAATGCTGAATTCACCGTTGGAGACGCCGACTTTATATAGAGTGCGCCAAGCCGTGACGCCGTCGAGGTAGATTTTGATTTGGAAGTCGGTGACGCCGTTGATCGGCTCGCCGTCGAGGTCGGTCAATTCGCCTTGGACGGTCAAAGTCAATGGCACCGCGGAGCTGCTTGCCGCTTGCACGGCGGAGGCTTGCGCAAACAAACTGAGCGCAAGGGCGAGTCGCGCGAGCAATTTCGCGCGGTGGCTCAAAATGCTTTTCAGGTTGTCCAAGTGAATCTCGTCAGGTCTACATTCAAAAGTCGAAGGGTTAGATCTCCTAACTTTCGGGACTAAGAGGGAAATTCTTTAATTTTATTAATAATCAAAAATTATCTAATATTTCTAGATAGTTATTTTTTGTATTTCGTCGCCGGACCAAGCTGTTTCGGAAAACGCATGGCGGAAGCCGTCGAGCGCCATCTGCCCTGAATGCGGAGTTGCACCTGCAGTTTTTTGGCCATCGACGGCGTTTACGCGACGCCGGCAGTCGAAGGCGTCGCGCCACCACGAAATTGGTCAAGATCGTCGAACGTCGTCCAAGCGAATACGATAGTTATCTGAGCTGGAGAGCAGTTTTAGGGGACCACATAGAGGCATTTGGCTGACTCAAATGCCACCATCGCCTCCGAGAGACGATACGTCCATCCAGGATAGTCCGTCTCGCATTCCAACGCCGGCGCATCCAACTTCTCCCCCCAACTACCCTTCGACGGCACGACACCAGTCGCCGTTTTGACCATCGCATCAATCGCGTACTTAGCTGGAGTCGTCGCGCAATCGCTAGTTGAACCGTTGAACCAATCCATTTGGAGGGAGTCCTTCTGAAATTTCGCGCCGAAGAATGCCAGACCGACCTTGCCGCCGCAGTTCCCGACGTCCGGGCAGGTAAATGCCGCGCCCAAGGTCAAGCTGGTTGGCTGGCCGTTGTCGCAAAGAACGACGCCGGAGGGAGTTCCGGTTTGTGCGGAAGGCGCGTTAGCGACCGACTCCTTAGGTGCTTCACCGAAAGCCACGGGAATCTGATAGTCGAAGGGGGGAACCACGTAAGCCGTCGCCCCTTGCCAAACGGGAAGGTAAAGTTTGGGATCGATGTCGGTACAGACAGTTTCCGCATTCTTGCTTAGATTTTGGCAGACGCCGGCAGCGCTCCGCCAGCGGTCGGCCATGCCAGAACTGTCCGCGATGGGTAGCCCCGCTTCGTCTTTGAGGTCGAGTTGACTCCAAATTTGACCGCCAGCTTGCACGACGCGGAAGTAAACTTGGCGAGTCAATGTCAGCTCGTGAGGTAGTCCAACTGCAGAAAAGCTCGCCGCCGCAGCCGCCGGCGAGAGCCCCATGCTACCTTCCGTAACAACGACGTCTGGAGCCTTAGGTAGGTTGCTAAACGTCCGGTAGGACATCGCCAAAGGACTTGAGCCAGGGAGAACCACCTTGGCGTTCTGTCCTATGCACGTCGTCTCGCTCGGAGCCGCTCGGCAACCCGTCGTGTCGGCGACCAAGGTTTTGTCGTATTCGCCTCTTGGGTTAGCCGCGCTTGATTTTAGGTCGAAGTAGCCTTTGGCATACGCGTCGCCGTCAGTGACCAAGGCAAAGACTGGCTCCTTTGTGCTTTCCGTCCCGCTCCAATAGCGAAGCTGAGCCGGATAGCGACCGAGGGGGCCGCCGCTAGCCGTCCACGTGCCAATCGCGGGATGGCTGACGTCGAAGCCGTCGAATTGAAAGATGTCATAGACCGAGTCGCTGCCGGCTTGCAGGTCTTTCGCCTGCGCCATTTGGAGGCGATCTTTGTAAATATCGCGACACGAAATGTCCATCAAAAGACCATTGCGAGCGGCAGGGTCATATTGAAGGCACGTCATTTTCGTGGCGCCATTCGTGGGAACCTGATTGGCATAAAGCGCGTCTCGAACGAAACGTGAAGCAACGCAGGCCGCCTTGTTCGGGAGGCTCAAGGGACCCATGCCGTCGAGGGTAGCGCATGAATCAGTCAAATTGGCCCCAGCAACTTGGGTCGACGGCTGGCTCGGAGCTGCATTCGCATCTGCTGGTGCAAGGCCGACTTGGGAAGCGTCGATCATGTCGGTCCACGGCGGAACCTCGGTAGGCCCGTCCTGTGGCGAGGGCGGTGGAGGCGACTCGTCCTTTTTTTCTGACGGCTTCGAGGCGCCCTTTTTATTCTCGGCAAGCCGCGTCGAAGTGCAGCCCCATGTTGCGCTGAGCGCAAAAATTAGCGGCAAATATCGAAAGGATTTTAGGGTGGTAAGCATGCAAGTCCTATCGGAGAACAAGGCAATTTCTTAAATTGAATCGGAAGCGCTGGGATTTTTTTGGTGCTCGATCGAAGCTGCGGCGCGACACTTTTGGCGGAGGGGGTGCTGTGCTTTCGTTGGGGATTGAAAGCCAAGCGGACACTCGTAACGGGCTTTTGCTTAAGCAAAAGGCATAAAGCAATGTGTAATAGACTCTTCGGCGAAGCTGGCGGATTCCTTAAGGGAGCGATCTATATACAGTAAAAATCGCCAGTTATGAGCCACACTTTGTTGCCGTTTGCGCCCACTTTTTGACTCCCCACGGACCGGCTCTCAGCTTCAGCAGCATTCTCCCGATAGATCGTTAGTCAGCAAAAATAGAGCTACACCTCCCATTCCGTTAGGAACTCCGCCCATGATGCAGCAGCTTCGCCTCATCGCTGTCGGACTTTTGATCTTGCCGTTCGTGCAATGCAAGACTCCCGATGGCGGCACCCAAAGCGGTACCCTAAATTCCGGCAGCGGCCATGCCGCCGCAGCTTCCAGCTCGGGCAACGTTGAGAGCCTCCCCGAGCTGACGAATGCCGACGCCCTCGAGGACGCGGTGTCCACGGCCATAAAGGGCGCGCATCTGGCTGACGCCGACCGCACGGCGAGCGCGAAACGCATCGCTCACTATCTAGCGTTTCTCGGCCTCGAGGGCGACTCGGCCGCCGCGAAGAAGGTGATCTCGCGCCTCACGGCCGCCTCGATGCAGTTCATCTTCTGCGACGACCTGACCGACTGGGCCTGCCTCGAGCAAGCTCCCCCGATTCCGCCTAAGCCGGCCTTTCGCCAAGATGCCGCCGGCAACCTCGGCGCTGTCGTCGCCGTCGACGAACCGTTGAAAATGGAGACTTTCTTCACTAACCAATGGGACGTCGACGTGGCCGACGTCGACATGTCGAAAATGCTCGCACTGAAACTCGCCGAGAAGATCAAATCCGAAGGGAAAAAGGGCATCTCGATGGCCGTCTACGGCATCGACGCCATCGACGGCAGCATGAAGCCGGTCTATGACGCCTTGGTGGCGAAAATCAAGAGCGGCGTCGACGTCAAAGCCGTCTTCGACACCGAGGGGATCCACAAGGACGCGTCGAAGACCAAACCGATCATTTTTTCTTACATCAAACCGACTTCTCAAAGCGGCGTTTGGGCTTTCGATCAAGCAAATCCGA
>JAYWBY010000548.1:0-10294 GCA_043781115.1 Pseudomonadota bacterium | reverse complement strand
CTCAATTCCTCCAGCCTGGCAGTCGAAGGCATCTTGATCGCCGGCGACACCGACGACGACGTCAAGGGCCAGGACCCCGCGACCGAGTGCGGGACGTGGAGAATTTGCAAGGAAGAAAACTGCGTCGGCGAATTCGTCGTCCCTACTGCGGTGTTCAAAGAGTTCGTTCCTTGAACTAGAGCGAGGACCCTATGCTCACGACCAAGGCTGCCTGTGAAATCGCCCGCGCGCTTCCCGAAGTCTCCGGGAAGGATCACTTCGGCAGCGACGCCTTCTACGCGAACAAACGCCTTTTCGCCACGGTCTGGCACGATCTCGGCGAGGTTAACGTCAAAGTGCCGCCCGACGTGCAGGCGGACTTCTTCCAACTCGACGCCAAAGTCTTCGCCCAGATCAAAAATGGCTTCGGTCGGATGGGGTGGACCACGATCCGCCTGAAACACGTGAGCCGGAAGACGTTCACAATGGCGCTCGAAACGGCCTGGGGCGCGACGAAGAAGCCGAAGGCCAAGGCCAAGGTCAAGGCCAAGAAGAAAAAGACCGTCCGGAAGTGAATAAGCTCCCGGCGCCGCCCAAAGTCCTGGCGCTCTATATTGCGTTGCTCTTCGTGTCGCTGCCGCTGACGCCGACCATCGTCAATTGGCTGAAAGGGCTCGGATACTTGGAAGAGGTCGTCGCCGCGATCTTCGCCGCGAGCTCGGCGGCGGGATTCTACCTCGTGGTGCTTCGCTGGCGAATTCGCAAGCCTCTCTTCTATATGCTGGCGCTGGCGATGTCATTCGTCCTCGCTTTGATCATCCGCACCGTTGAAAGCGACCAAGAGCGGGTGCACTTTCTCGAATACGGTCTGATGGCCGTGTTGGTCGGCAACGTATTGAAGAGTCGGTGGTCGGGTCTTAACCTTTTGACGCTCGCCTTCCTCGGCGCCAGTATGATCGGCGTCCTGGACGAGCTGACCCAATACTTCCTGCCAATGCGCTACTGCGACGTGCGGGACATGGCCTTCAACGCGGAAGCCGCCTTGTTTGGCTCGATTCTCTTCGGCATGCTGCGACGTTACCGCTTGCATTGAAATTGCACGGCAGTTGCGCGGGGATTGCCGAGCGCGGTGCGATAGTTTCTTATGTCGAACCGACGCCGCAGAGTCTTACTTTTATCGCTCCTAGCAGCTTCAGCCGCCTTGGGCTTCGAGCCGTTCGTTTGGCTGATCCAAACCGCGTCGGACCCGAGTCAAACGAGGATCGCTGCGACGCGGCTGGCCATATTGGTCTTTAGCCTCGGCGCTTCGCTAACGTCGTCCGTCATACGGGAGGCGCCGCGCCGCCGCGAGCTCGCCCTCATCGTCGTGGGTCTCGGACTCCTCGCCCGAGTCTTCGGGGTCATCCTCGGCATCAACCACTTGGGTGCGCTGGCGCTCGTCTTCGACTTCGTTGGCTTCTGCTGGCTCTCGAACCTTTCCGGCAGAGCCCGGCATCTCTCGCCGTCGATGTTGGCCGCGGCGGCGTCCATGTGTTTGCCAATCGACCGGCCGCTCTTTCGGTTCCTAGGATTCCCGCTGCAATGGGCCTGGCGTCTGTCGCCTTGGAGAAACGTGGGGGCCGATCCGGAACTGTTGGTGGAAAGCCTCCTTCAGTGCGTCTTTTGCGTGATCATCGTCGCGGCATTTCTCCATAATCCAACGCCCAGGGCGTGGAGGCGTCAAATCCCGAAGAAGCTTTGGGTTGGCGCCTTTGTCTTCGGCCTCGCTGCCTTTCTCGCAGCCAAGAAATTCGCGCCGCCGCCGGTCGACAGAGCCTCGGCGATCGCTCCGCCGAAATTGCCCGTCTTCGTCAATGGGCACACGGTCGAACCACAGCCTCTCGAAGCATTCGAACGACAGTTTTTCGACTCCGTCGGCGGCAACGCCGCCAAGGGTCGTTATGGCTCCATGTCGCTGCTCGTCGTCGTCTCCGACTCACCGCTCCGCCACTTGCATTCTCCAACCTGGTGCCTGTCAGGGACCGGCCACACGGTGAAGTTGCTCGGATACTACGACCGACCCTACCCAACCGCCGTCTATCGCGCGACGACTCCCGCCGGTGCAAGCTATCTCGTCGAAAACAGCTTCGACTCGTCCCATGGTGACCACGTCGCTGAAATCTCCGAGGTCATTTGGTTGTGGCTCTTCGACCGGACCTTGGTTTGGCGCTCAGTCCAGCGGTTCAGTCCGATCGAATCGCCCGAAAACCAGCGCCAAATCGTGGGGGCACAAGTCGAAGCCGCTTTGGGACCAGTCAACTAGCTGATTTTATTCGATTCTTCGCTCTTGAGTAAAATCCAATTGTGCCGATAAAGCCGGAAGACTCTCGCGAGGTCATGCATGAAAGTTTTTTGGCTCGCCGCTTCCTTGGCGCTGTCTCCCGCTTGTCGTCCTAGGCAAGACGTCGACTCGGCCGTCAACTTCCGCGCCGCCCAAAGTCCGGGCTTGGTCGCCGTCGCCGACAAACCAATCGTACGCATCTGCGTCAACTGGCTCGGCCTCCGCGACAAGGAAGTGCACGATGCGGCGACCAGCTGGTTCATAGGCCTCGAGGCGGTAAATAAGAGCCATGCCGTCCCGGACGTCCAAGTCGTTCCCGACAGCAACGGGTTTTGCGATGCCCAAGTTAACTTGACCGACCTGGGCGGCGCCCCGGCGAACACCTACCTACAAGCGCAACCCGTAATCAACTGGGACAAGAATCCCGACACTTGGTTCGGCAGCTACAACGTCTTGGTCCACGAGATGGGCCACGCCTTCGGCCTGCTCGACACGTACGTCGTCGAAGCTGGCGGATCAGGAAAAGCTGGCAATTGCTACGAAGGCCAGCCCCACGACGCCGTCATGTGCTCGCCATTCTGGCCGCACCCAATGGCCGACGACGTCAATGGCGTGCGTTCGCGTTATCTTGCGAAGGACGATGCATCGGAAATCCCGATGCCGACCTACGATGACAACGCCCAAACTCAGGTCCCGTCGAACCTCGCCAAATCGGTGACGAGTCAATTCACGGATCCACCCGCGAATCCGGAGAGAGATCCTGCCACAACCACGTCGACCCCGACTTCAAACACCAACACGGCGTCCGACGACCGGCCCTCGCAAGGGGACTACTGCCCGTTCCACGTCACCACCAAGTACATCACGGAATTCGACAGCCCCGTGACCGGCAAGATCGTGCGCCTCGGGTTGAAGCTGACGGCGGCCGCACGTTCGGCGACGGTTTGTGTCGGCGACACGAAGGTCTGCCGCGGTTCCTATCACAACGACACGCCCCGCCTCATCACTTTCCCGGCGACCGACGACGGCAAAGCCTTCGTCACCGACAAGTTGACCAAAAGCGACATGGCCGCGTTCGACGCAGCCAAGTCCGGGATCGTCGTGATGGGCACCGACGGCGCCAACCACACTTATGTTTGCGAACTCGCCAAACTCTAGTGCGCGTTCGCCAGTTTCCAGGCGCCAACGATCTCTTGGCCTTCGGAGTCGAAAAGGCTCGGGGCCGGTACGCGGAGGCTCAGGTATTGGCTCTTTTTCGTCAAGACTCCCTTGCTCGGGAAGCAGACGGTGAAGTTGGTGTCCGGCACGTACTCGGTGCGCTCGACCGGGCGTTCGGCGGTGCCGATGACTTGACCGGAGCTGTCCTTGTAGGTCGTCTGCTCTTTGTCGTGGACGACGACGGCGCGCTGAGTCGCCGAGGTGATGTCGAGGCGGGAGTGCTTGACGTTCTTGCCGTTCAGCTTCTCGCCTTCGAGGGTGTCGTAGGTCGTCATGTAATAGGTCCGGGCCGAAACCATGCTGGGCGACGTCTGCTCGTGCCCCGCGAAGCACAAGACTTCGTTCTTGTAGGACTCGATCATCAAGGTGCCACGGGAGTTTTGGTCGACGCTCGGCTCGGCCTTGCCGGATTGGGCGGGGTTGGTCGTAGTCACCGCATTTTCGAGTACATATTTGTCATGATTGAGAAAATAGGCGCAACCGGACAACGACAAGGTCAGCAGCAGAGTCGGTGCAATAAATTTCGTCCGCACTTCCATGGAAAGGCTCCTCGATAAGAAAAAATTGGTGGTGTTTGGCATCCCCGCCGCCGCCAGTCTTACACCGGACCCCGGTAAGCGGCGATGGCCACTGGAGCGAGAAGGGACATTTTTGACACAAATTGTGTTCGTGGGCGCGAAAGCCTCCCGACGCAAGTAGGGGCGCCCCAGAGGGCGCCCCTACCTTTTCACGGGCCGCTCAAGCGATTACTCGCCGAGCGTCGGGTCCGGCAAAGCGGCGGCAGTCTGCGACAAGTCGTAAATCTCGCCAAGCTTGGCGAACTGACCAGCGAAAACCGGGCGGTCTTTTGTCCAGAGGAAGTCGGGGCGCTCGCTCGTCAACCATTCGCCGCCGATGATCTCGCCAGCGTCGTTGAGTTCGACGCGGTAGTGATAAACGCGCGAATCATTGGCTTGCTCCTCGGTCCCAACGACGGCATCCCAACGGGGGTAGATCTCTACCGAGAAGAACATCTCGGTGTCGATGACGGCTTCTTGCACGGTGCCGACGGCGGCGCCCGGAGAGGGAGCTTGGGTCGAGAGGACAGTGGTCTTGAAGCCATGCACCGGCTGATTCCAAACCTCCAGGTCGCGCGTCACGTCGGCGACGAAGCCTTGCTTCATCAGTGCGATTTGGTTGGTCAACACGATGTGAAAGGCGCCAGCGTTGGTGTCGCGGCACTCAGGACGGTTCGCCAGCTCCGGATGAGCCGTTAGGTCGTAGTTGCAGCGGGCGCCAAGGGCGCGGAATCTCGCTCCCGAGTAGTTGCCGGTGTAAAGGCTGAGCAACGCCTTGACGTCGGAAGAGCCAAAGGGCACGGCCACGCCCGCGGCGCTCGTGGCGAGCACGGCCTTCGGCTCCGTGAAACTGATCGAGGCCGGGGCCCAACCGTGGCAGATGCCTTCCCAACTTGGTCTCGTCGGACCGGTGCGACCGCGTTCAGACTGCAGGAGCGGGTAGTTGAAGTTACCGTTGAAAATATCGAACTTCTCGGCGGGCGAAAGTTTGGCCAGGTCGGCCATACTCATCGCTTGAACCTGCGCTTGATCGGGCGGGGTGTAGTCAAATCCACCCGTGCCAAGCATCCAGCGGCTGGCGATGCCACCTTCACGGCTCGGCCAGTACGTGTCGCTCCAAGGCGTCACGTCCAGCGACCCTTCCTGCGGCAGGGTGGCGAGATGGCGCTCGTACGATTGATTGAGATTCAGCGGGTCATTGAGGCCGTCCCACGCTTCTTTGGGGAACGAAAGATTAGCTTGGCCGCAGCCGGTCAGGAGCAAGAGGGAGAGGGAAACGAGCGTCTGTTTGGTCGACATTTAGGGATCAGTCCTACGAGTTTAGTTTGCAGCCTGTATGGCGACCTTCGTCATCAGGTTGCGAGTCTCTTAACAGACTCTCGTGCAAAGGTGTTAGATGTGGCTGGCCAGTCAAGATATGCGCCCATTCTAGTCGATTTGGGGAGGAGCCGGCCCCCAATCTTGAGGACAAGAGGTAGGAGGGGCCGGCCGTCGACCTCGCTTAATACCAGCGAGGATAGTAGTAGTAGCGGTACCCGTAGTAGCTCCCCGAGTAACTATAGTCGTTGTAGCAATACGGGTTCGAGTAGTTGTAATAAGAGCCCCCGTAATAATAGTAAGGCCGGTAGCTCGAGTAGTAGTTGTTGTACCACCCGTTGTTGCCGTACCCGAACCAGCCCCAAGTCGACGAATCGCGCGAGATGTCGTCGGACGTCACTTGCGGGACGCCCGTCGTCGGAGTCGCCGCGTTGAAGGCCGTTTCGATGCTTGTGCTCGCTTCCGCGACGGGCGAACCCGCATACACCCGAAGTTCGGCGGCGGTGGTCAACTCGTCCCCTTGTTGGTTGACCGGAACTTTGATGATTGCGGCTTGAGCGTCTTGGACGACGCGGGTGAAATTGGCGGCGGCGTCAGCGTTCGAGTCGCCACCGTCGGCGAAGGCAAGAGGCGACACCGCGAGCAGCGTCGCCCCCGCGAAGGCTTGAAGCGTTTTTCTAATAGCAAGGTGTTTCATATTCATCTCCTTTTAGCGAACAATTAGGGTGCCCAGGCGCGTGAGCAGGTCGGCGATGTCGCGCTGCGTCTGCTCGAACTCTCCAACAAAAGGTCCTGGCACTTGCGTGGAGTCGAATCTTTGAAAGCTGGCTAAGTCGGATGTAAACGTTTTGAAGGTCGACACCAGCGGCTCAGCATAAGTGCCGCCCGTCGTCCGGCTGTTGACGGCGTCAGCCATCGCCGAATCGAAGGAGTTGAGCTCGCCGAGGATCCGCGGCGCGTCGCGCAGAATTTGCGTGAGACTGGTCCGGTAGGCGAGATCGCGGAGATGGCGGATCGCCCCGTCCAAGTTCAAGACGCCGGTTTTAATTTGATTGGCTCTTTGTACCAAGACGTCTTGAGAGGCGATGTTTGCCGTCGACAGCTGGTCCCCTCCCGGATTGCCGGGGTTTTCGGGGTTGCTCGGCTCCGTCGAGTCGCGGGCGTTCGGGTTGACCAGCTCAGTCAAGCCGTCGAAATGCGGCAGCGAGCTACCGCCGTCGAGGGTGCCGATCAGCGACGTCGCGACCGCCATGAACCCGGTCGCCGGGATGCCGACGTTCGAGTAGTCGAACGTATATTGATTGCGCGTCACCGAGTCCGCCGCTCCTTGGCGGAACTCGCTGACGGTGATGCCGACTACGTAAGTATTGCCGTTGATCGCCGAGAGCAGCGGTCCGCCGGAAACTCCCGAAGTGGCGTCGCAGTCATGATAAATTTTGCCGTCTTCGATCTTGTGGACGTAACAACCGGCGTGAAGGCTCGGCAAATTTCCGCTGCTCCGGTCAGCCGAGTAGCCCACCAGCGAGACGGTGTAGGGCAGCTGGCTAGCCATGTCCACGGTTTGGATCGGCAGCGTGCCGTAGGTGTTGCCGACGTCGTCGTCGAGGCGCAAGAAGGCCCAGTCCGTCCGCCGGTCATCCTCAGGTTTTGAACCGCCTATCCACAGGAAGTTCACCCATGCCGGATGGGCGCTCGTGCCGTTGCGCAGGTCGGGGCGGAAAAACTTCACGCTCGGTTTGATGGTGCCGGTCGCGGAGTCGAGCACGCAGTGGGCGGCGGTAAGCACCAGGTTCTTGCCGACGAGCGTACCGGTACAGCCGCTGTCGAGACGACCAATTGCTTTGTAGGGGCCGCTATCGTCAGGCGTGACGCGGTTGTCTGGACCGAAGATGTTGCTCGTCTCGGACGCGGGAGTTGCCTGACCGCACGCACAGATGACGACCAAGGTGAGGGTCACCATGAACATCGACCATAGGCGCGACGAGTTTAGCTGCTGCATGGCGTTAGGTCTCCAACGTCTGGTTTACCAACGCAAAGCAATATCCGTACCGATCGCTCGGACGCGCAGCCCGACAACGGTGCCGCTGCACGCGGACAGCCAATCAGCCCGCCTACAGCTGGATGAAAACTACTACACTGGCCGCAGCACTTTTATGTACTCGCCCATGGCGCCTTGGACCTCGGATTCGAAGAGGCTGACAGTCCAATCCTTGACGCTGTCTCGGGCGATCTTCCCCGGGCCGTCGAGCAGCACCCAAGCGGAAGAGGAGGCCATGCCGCCGCTGTTCTTTTTGTCGTTGCCGATGAAAGCGTAAAGCTCCTTCTCGAAAGCCGGCGCCTTCAAGTCGGCACCCCCGAGTCGCACGCGGAGCAACGCTTGGGTCGGGATCCCGCCGGCTCTCCGCAAGACCTCCGTCATTTGCTCGAAGCTCTCGGACGAGAGCTTGGCGACGCGCCGACTCAAGACCAGCGCGAAGACCATCCCCAAAGCCACGGCTTCTCCGTGGAGGAGCGTGTCTTCGCCTTTCGTATGTTTTTGCGAATAGCCTTCCAGCGCATGACCCATGGTGTGGCCGAAATTCAAAATGGCGCGGCGACCGGCTTCCGTCGGGTCTTCGCGGACGACGGCGGCCTTAAATTGCACCACGTCCCTTACCGACGCGCCGAGACCGGCAATGTCGGAGTCTCGCAGGAGGTCTGCGAACTTCTTGGCTAGCTTCATGTCGCCCGAAAGAAAGGCGTGCTTCAAGCACTCGGCGCCGCCCGCGACCAACTCTCGCGGCGGCAAGGTCTTAAGCCACCCGGTCCAAATGTGGACGCATTTTGGTTGGTGAAAGGCGCCGACTTGGTTCTTCCCGAACGGCGGGAAGTTGACGCCGGTTTTGCCTCCGACCGAAGCATCGGCCATCGCCAAGAGCGTCGTCGGCACGAGCTGCGCGGAGGCGCCGGCAAGTGCGGCGGCGAAGCCCGCGACGTCGGAGAGCAAACCGCCGCCAATCACGGTCCAAAGCAACGGTTTCCCGCGCTCACGCCATGCGTCGAGCAAAATGGCGACGGATTCGAGCGTCTTCGTGTGCTCGTCGAGGTTCACCACTAAGGCATCGTTGCTCTGCGACAGACTCGGCCAAAGGCGCGCGACGTTTGCATCGACGATCGTCAACCCGGCGGGCTCGAGGCCGGCGACAGGCACCGTTTCGCCATCGTGGAAATGGATTTGGTATGAGCCCGAGGTAGGAGCGTTCGGCGGCGACGCGCCGCTTCTTCCCGAGGCGACGCCGCGCTTGAAATACTTTGCCGCCGCGAAGATCGGCGACGGCTGCCCCGAATTCTCGGGCAACGCATCCTCCCAGCCCATCGCGCGGCCGAGCCTTTTCTCGAAGCCGAGCCGCAAAGCGGCGAGCGTCCCAAGTGGCCAGCCCAGCCGGGTTTCGAGGCTTTTGTCGCCTTCTTGGCTCTTGGGCAAGGTCTCAAACCGACCCCAGGATGCGGCTTTCAGCGGCGGATCGGTCAGCGTCCAGGCGATGTCGAGGCTTTGTGAGGTCAATTCGCAATCCCAAGCGGCATGGCAATTAATTTAATAAATTCAGCAACTTAATCGCCAAACTAGGGGCAGAGGCATTATACCCCACCGCTCAAGCCCGGCGCTAGCCGGCCGATACGTATTGTAGCAATCAAAGCAGCAACTGGAATCACGACGCCGATGAAGAAGCCATCTTCACCACACGCCGACAAGACCCTTCGACGCCAGATCGAATCGATCAAGCGCGCGAAGATCGTCAATAAGAAGGTCGTCAGCCTCAACGACTTCCGCGAACTCCGCCAAAAAATCGATACGCGCACGCTTTTGGTCGTCGACGACGACGAGATCATGCGCAGCGCCCTTAAGCGCATCCTGGAAAACGAAGGCTACAAAGTCATCCTCGCCGTCGACGGCCTGGAGCTGTCTAAAGTTCTCGAAACGACACGGCTCGACATGATCCTCCTCGACGTGAACCTGCCCTGGGTCGACGGCTATGAGCTTTGCCGTTTGATCAAGGACCATCACTCGCTCAAGGACGTACCGCTAGTTTTAGTTTCCGCCCGGAAATCGAAGCAGGACATCCAGTCCGGATTCGCCGCCGGCTGCAACGACTACGTTACAAAGCCCTTTGATATTGACTACATGACCGGCGTCATCAACAAGATGCTGCTGAAGTCGAGCTGAGGGTAGGAGGAAACCAAAGCGCCGGGAACCCTCTTCCCTTGACGCTATGGCGTATTTCATTTATCAATCTAATCTGACTAGCTTTTTGTTGGTCCGGGTATTCCTCAGTAGCTCAGTTGGTAGAGCAGGTGACTGTTAATCACCATGTCGGCGGTTCGAGCCCGTCCTGAGGAGCCATCCACTTCACTATCCGAACTTAATTTGGTTCTCCTCACCAGATGGTGGGTCCTCCCCGCAAGCCCTTCAGAAGCAATGGTTCAAAAGCCTCTCCCGATAATTTGAAAAACTCCGATACCCAAAACCCTCGCGCTGCACCAGCTAGTTAAAAACGGCCGTTGACGAGCATAGATATAGAATCCTTTTCACCGTGTCTCCAAAGACGAGAGTTGATCGAGATCTAAGCCGCAACGTCTTCCGCATCCAATTGAATCGTCTGCTTTCGCACGGCCTTGCTGTGTTCCAATTCCTGATAGAGATGCGCTAAATCTTCAGCTTGAACGCTGATTTTCGTCAATACAAATAGTCTCAAGTCTTTTTCTGAAGCCCAGTTCATGCTTGTAGGTTCATCTTTTGTCTTTTCCCACTTGATAACCGCAGCATGGCTGACCGCAAAGCGCTCGGCAAATTCCTGGAGCGTCATTTCGAAATGGAGACGAATGAAGCGGACCTCATTTCCCGTCAAACGAACCGGTTTTTCGC